>JAUPWC010000328.1 GCA_030916665.1 Verrucomicrobiota bacterium | reverse complement strand
CGCGGCCTACTTCGCCACCATTCCGGCGAAGCCCGCCGCCGTTCCGCCCGGCCCGGTGCTTATCCTCTCCGGCAGTTGCTCGCCGGTCACGGCCGGACAGATCGATCGCGCCGTGACCGAGGGTTTCACCGGCATCGCACTCGACCCCGCCGCACCCGACACCACCGCCGCGCGCGAGTCCATCATCGCCGCCCTGCGCGGCGGTCGCTCCGTCGTCGCTTACACCGCGCGGGGCAGCGCCGCGGCCTCGCTCGCGCCTTCGCGCGAACTCGGCGCCGCCCTCGGCCGCCTCGCCCGCGAAGCCGTGGCCGCCACCGACCTGCGCCGCGTGGTCTTCGCCGGCGGTGACACCTCCAGCTACGCTGCCCGCGCCCTCGGTCTGCATTCCATCGAATGGCTGGCGCCGTTGGCCCCCGGCGCTCCTTGGTGCCGGGCCCACGCTCCGGGCTCCCCGGTGGACGGCCTCGCGCTCAACTTTAAGGGCGGCCAGGTCGGCGCCCCCGATTACTTCACCCAGTCAGTCAACCGGCCCTGACCTCCTCACTCTTACGCTCCCTTCCCCGATGTCCCGCAAGACCCTCGCTCTCATCCACACCTCCGCGACTCTGGTCCCGGTGTTCCAACAGCTCTGCCGCGAGAAGCTCCCGCATCTCGACACGTTCAACATCGTGGACGACAGCCTCGTCCGCCAGATCGGCGCCCAGGGGAGCATCACGCCCGCCATCGCCGCGCGCGTCGCCGCCTACATCGGCTCGGCCGCCTCGGGCGGCGCGGATCACATTCTCGTCACCTGTTCCTCCATCGGCCCGGCCGTCGAGGCCGCCGCGCCCACGGTCAAGGTGCCCGTCCTGCGCGTGGACCAGCCGATGGCCGATCTCGCCGTGCGCACCGGCCGGCGCATCGGCGTCATTGCCACGCTGCCCACCACGCTCAACCCGACCGCCGACCTTGTGCGCCGCCGCGCCGCCGCCGCCGGCCAGTCCATCGAGCTGACCATGCGCCTCTGCGAAGGCGCTTTTGAGGCGCTCATGGCCGGCAACGCCGCCGAGCACGACACGCGCGTGCGCGCCGCCCTGATCGAACTTTCCGGCCAGGTGGATGTCATCGTGCTGGCCCAGGCCTCGATGGCCCAGGTCGTCGCCACCCTCACCCCGGAGGAAAGCCGCATCCCCATCCTCGCCAGCCCGCCCCTCGCCATCGCGCACCTTGCCACTTTGCTGCCGCCGACGTGAACTAGCGCCACCCCAGTGAACCTTCTGCCAGACTCGTTCTCGTTCTCTTAATCGTTCTCGTTCCCTTCCTGGAAGCCTCTCCCTCCCTTTCCCCGGAGAACGATTAGGATAACGATTACGAGAACGAGTCCTACCCCAACCCCGCCCCGCCCCATGCTGCTTTTTCGCCGGATCTGCCTCGTCCTCGCCGCCGCCGCCGCCTTCGCCCTGCTCGCCGGACTCGCGACCGGCCACCCCGCCCTCTGGCAGCCAGCCGCCGTCGTCGCCTCCATCGGTCTCGCCATCGGGCTCGGCGCCCTCCCGGCGCTCGCCAGTTACCAGTTCACCGCGTGGATCCTGGCGACCGTCGTGTGCGGCCTGCTCTACCCGCACGAGGTGATCCACTGGGGCGACGTCGATCTCACCAACAAATGGATTCGGCTGCTCGCGGTCCAGATGGTGATGTTCGGCATGGGCACGCAGATGGGCCTGCGCGATTTCGCCGGCGTGTTGAAACAGCCCTGGGGCGTGGCGGTGGCGGTGATGTCGCAGTTCACCGTCATGCCGCTGGTCGGATGGACGCTGACCAAGGTTTTCCCGCTCGAGCCCGAGATCGCCGCCGGCGTCATCCTCATCGGCGCCTGCTCCAGCGGCCTCGCCTCGAACGTCATGTGCTACATCGCCAAGGCCAACCTGCCGCTCTCCGTGACGGCCACGGCCTGCACCACGATGCTCGCCCCGCTCATGACGCCGCTCTGGATGAAGACGCTCGCCGGCACGCTCGTGAGCGTGAGCTTCCTCGGCATGATGACCGAGATCATCAAGATCGTGCTCGTGCCCATCGGCGCCGGCCTGATCCACGACTACCTCAAGTGGGCCACGCCCGCCGGCACGCGCCGGCTCAACCTTGCCCAGGCCGTCTGCGGCACGGCCGTCGTGTTGTTGTTTCTCACGCGCGATCGCTGGGGCGCACTGCCGCCCACCGCCGCCCTGCTGGTCGAGCTGCTCGGCTTCCTCCTCGGCGCCGTGGCGTTCGGCGTGCTCTACCACCAGCTCACGAAGCTCCTGCCGAAACTCGACCGCTGGATGCCGGTGGCGTCGATGATGGGCATCATGTATTTTACGTCGGTCACGACCGCCGTGGGCCGCGACCACCTGATGCGCATCGGCGGCGTGCTGTTCCTCGTCGCCGCCCTGCACAATGCCTTCGGCTACATCCTCGGTTACTGGCTGGGCCGCGCGGGCGGCCTCGACAAGAACTCCGCGCGCACCATCGCCATCGAAGTCGGGCTCCAGAACGGCGGCATGGCCTCGGGCCTCGCGG
>JAUPWC010000327.1 GCA_030916665.1 Verrucomicrobiota bacterium | reverse complement strand
ATTGCCGGTGTACGCGGCGGGAGCCGCGGGATTTTCGGATGCAGGCGCAGATTCCTGTCCCTGCGCTTCCGCACAGGGCTACAAAATCTCAGGCAAAACCGGAATCCGTGGGCTTAATCGGGTAGGGCGAAGCCTTCCGTCGGGCCAAGGCTATAAAGGACAAGCTGCGGCTCGTCGGGGACGACTCGCCCTACCTTGAAGTCAGTGCGCATGGTTGTGGCTCGCCGTGCCGGCGGCGCGGGCTTTCTGGTATTCCTCGACGAGTTTCTTCTCCTGGTCGGCAGGCATCTCTTCGTAGTGGGCGAACTTCTCGCTGTGGAGGCCGCGGCCACCGGTGAGGGAGCGCAGCACGGTGCCGTAGTGGTGGAGCTGCGCGGCGGGGACCTGCGCCTTCACGATTTGAAGGCGGCCGGCGACGTCCATGCCGAGGATGCGTCCGCGGCGGCCGGAGAGGTCGCCGACCACGCGGCCGACGTATTCCTCGGGCACGCGGATCTCCAGTTCGTGGATGGGCTCGAGGAGGACCGGGGACGCCGATTGGAAGGCTTCGCGGAAGGCGAAGTAGCCGGCGATCTGGAAGGCGATGTCCTTGGAGTCCACCGGGTGCATCTTGCCGCCGCAGAAATCCACCTTCACGTCGGTCATGCGGTAGCCGGCGTGGGCGCCCTCGCTGGCGCAGGTCTTCACGCCTTTCTCGACTGACGGCACGAAGACGCGGTCCACATCCTGGCCGACGAGCGACTCGGCGAACTTGAGACCGGTGTCGCGCGGGCCCGGTTCGATGCGCAGCCAGACCTCGGCGAACTGGCCGGCTCCGCCGGTCTGCTTCTTGTGGCGGTAGCGGGCCTCGCCCTTGCCGCGGATGGTTTCGCGGTAGCGGATCTTCGGCGGTTCGAGCGAGACATCCACCTTGTAGCGCCGCTTCAGACGCTCGAAGAGCACCTCGAGATGCAGCTCGCCCTGTGCGGAGATGATGAACTGGTGGAGCTCGGAATCGGTGTGGTAGGTGAAAGCCGGGTCCTCCTCGTGCAAGGCCGAGAGGCCCGCGGCCAGTTTCTCTTCGTCGCCCGGGGCGTTGAGCTTGAGGGCGGCGTGGGTGTAGGGTGTGGGGTAGGTGAGCTTGGGCAACGCGACCGCATGCCGGGCGTCGCACAGCGTGTTGCCCGTGTGGGTGTCACGGAGCTTGATGACGGCGCCCATGTCGCCGGCGTGCAGCGCCTCGACGGGGGTGCGGGTCTTGCCGTTGAGCCGGTAGAGCGGCCCGATGCGTTCGGCGACGCGGCGCTCGCTGTTGTGCATCTCCGTGCCGGATTTGATCGTGCCGGAATAGACGCGGAAGATGGACAGGTCGCCGGTCTGCGGATCGGTGAGAGTCTTGAAGACGTGGGCGACCGGCTCGCCGCCGTCGAGGCGCACGAGGACGGGGGAGCCCGTCGCCGTGGCTATCGCGCCGATGGTCTGGCGGTCGTCGGGGGAGGAGCCGTATTTGGCGATAAAATCCATGAGGCGGGCCACGCCGACATTGGCCTCGCCGGAAACGCACAGCAGCGGAATGAACACCTGGTTCTGGAGCGCGGGATGGATTCCCGTGCGCAGGACCTCCTCGGAAAGGCCGCCCTCGTCGAAAAATTTCTGGAGCAGGGAGTCGTCGCTCTCGGCGATGTGCTCGATGAGTTCCTTGTGCATGGCGTCCACGCGGGCCTTCTCGGGACCGGCGGCGGGTTCCTCGGTGTATTTGCCGGAGCGGTCGGCGGCGTAGCTGCAAACCTCGCTGCGCATGACGTCGAGCACCCGATGGAAGCCGGGACCGGAGTCCAGCGGAAGCGCGAGCGGGAACACGCCCTGGCCGAAGTGCTCGCGGATCTCTTCCATCAGCGATTCAAAATCGTATTTCTCCTTGTCGAAACCGGTGACGACAATCATCCGCGGAATGCCGATCGCGCCGGCCTGCTCCCACATGAGGTCGGTGCCCACGCCGATGCCGTGGCCGGCGTGGATGACGACGAGGGCAAAGTCAGCCACGCGCAGGGCGTTGATGGCCTCGCCCGAGAAGTCGAGGTAGCCGGGAGTGTCGATAAAATTGAGACGCCGCCCCTGCCATTGGCAGTTGAGCGGCGTCCCGTGGATCGAGATGTGACGCGCTTGTTCTCCGACGTGGTAGTCGGAGACCGTTGTTCCTTGGGCCACGGAGCCGAGGCGGTTGATGGCGCCGCCGCAGAGAAGCATGGCTTCTGCGAGGGTCGTCTTGCCGCAACTGGCGTGGCCCACGATGGCGAAATTGCGGATGTCCGCAGGACGGGTGCCGTTCATGATCGTGGTCTCCTGGGTTGGAGGCCGGCCCGGCCCGGGCGGGTCGCGCCGGTCACTGGGGGTTGGTTACAGCTACAGACTAGCCGCCAACGGCATCGGGTAAAGCCGCAAGACCGTTCGTAAATTGGCGGCCCCTGCGCGTCGGTTGCGCGAGGCCGACTACTTCGCCAAATGCCGGGCAAACGCCGCCAGCGTGGCCGGGCTCACGTGGTGCTCGATGCCCTCGGCGTCGATCTCGGCGGACTTCTCCGGGATGCCAAGCGAGACGAGGAAGGCGACCACGATGCCGTGGCGATGCTGGCACTCGGCGGCGAGCGTGCGGCCGCGATCAGTCAGGAAGATGGCCCGGTAGGGCTGAACGCTGACGTAGCCCTCGCGCTGGAGGCGGGCGAGGGTCCGGTTGACGGTGACATGCGTCACGCCGAGCCGACGCGCCAAATCAACCACGCGCGCCTCGCCGTGGGCGGCCGTCAGGTCGGCGATGGCCTCCACGTAGTCCTCGGCCGTCTCCGAAGCGTGCTCGCGCCGCGTCTGCTGCAGGGACTCGGCCTGCAGGGCGGAGGGGCGGACTGGCTTTCGGGGAGCGCGAACGGCTTTTTTCACGGGCGTGACAAAGCCATGGCGAAGGGAACTTGACAAGTCGAGGCTCAAGTGTAGCCAAGGCTACATTATGTATTTAAAACTACGTCAGGCTGCACTCGCAGCGGCTCTCGTGCTGTCCGCCGGACACGTCGGGGCCCAGATCACCGAGCATCCCTCGACCGTGGTACCGGGCAGCTTCTTGGTCGAGATGGACGCTCTCTCGCTGACCCTCGACAAGGAGGGCGGCGGAAAATACACGGCCGTCGGCGCCGGTTCCGTTTTCCTCTCCACCGGGCTGACGCACAACTGGGACATCCAGGTGGGGGCGGAGCTGTTCATCACCCAGAAGTTCGAGTCGGGCGGGTTCACCGAGCGCAACAGCGGCATCGGCGATGTCTATGTACGCACGAAGTATCGTTTCTACGACAACTCCGAGACCGGCACCATGGCGGCGCTCATCCCTTATGTGAAGTTTCCGACCAACAGCGGCGGCGTGGGCAACGATGCCGTGGAGGGCGGTTTCATCGCGCCCTGGTCCACCTCGCTGGCCGGCGGTTTCCATTGCGACCTGATGGCCGAACTGGATTTCCTGCGGAACGACAACGACGACGGCTACGACACCTACTGGTATTGCTCCGGTTCCCTCAGCCGGCCGCTGACCCGGGCGGTGGGTGTCTATGCGGAATTTGCCTTCGGCAAATCCTCGGGTGCCTCCGCCACCGAGGGAATCATGGGGGCCGGCGTGACCCTCGCGGTGTCCGAAAAAACCTGGTGGGATTTCGCCGTTTACAAGGGCCTCTCCCGCGGCGCGGCCGACTGGAACCACGTCGTTCGCTTCAATTTCGGGTTCTGACATGAAGGACCTGCTCATCCTCCTTTTGCTCGCGGCTCTGGCGCTGACGCTTTTTTGGCCGGGAAAAGGGCTGGCGGCCCGCTGGCTGGCGGGTCGGAAACTGGCGGCGCGTGCCCGGCAGGAAGACGCGCTCAAGCACATCCTCAAATCCGAGGTGAACGGCCGGACCTGCTCCGTGACCAGCGTGGCCGGGGCCCTGCGTCTCGGGGAGGATTCGGCCGCCGCATTGCTCGCCGAACTGGAGCAGGGTGGGCTGCTGACATTTGAAAAAGGCGCGCCGCGGCTGCAGCCCGCCGGCCGCGAACTCGCCCAGCACGTCGTGCGCGCCCATCGGCTCTGGGAAAGCTTCCTCGCCGATCAGACCGGCGTGGCCGAGACCGACTGGCATCGCCACGCCGAGCGGCAGGAGCACCTGCTGACGCGCGAGGAAACTGACCGCCTCGCGGCCAAGCTGGGGCACCCGCTGCTTGATCCGCACGGCGATTCCATCCCGGCGCGCGGTGGCGAGGTCGCGGCTGATTCCGGCCAGTTGCTTACGGAAATGGAGGCCGGCGTTTGGCTTGAGGTCGTGCACCTGGAGGACGAGCCCGAGACCCTTTACCGGCAATTGCTGGCCCTGGGCCTGCGACCCGGCCTGCAGGCCCGCGTCGAGCACCGCACCCGCGATCATCTCGATCTCCTCACGGCCGACCGCCAGCGGTTGCGTCTCAACACCGTTCAGGCCAGCAACGTGGCTGTGGCGTTGCGCCCGGATGTCGCCGGGGAATTTGATTCCGCCCTCAGCGAACTGCGAACCGGTCAGACCGCCGTGGTGCTCGGGCTTTCTCCGGCCTGCCGCGGCGCCGCCCGTCGGCGCCTGCTGGATCTCGGCTTCGTTCCCGGCACGGTGGTCCGGGTTGAACTGGTCAGCCCCGTCGGAGATCCGACGGCCTATCGCGTGCGCGGCTCGGTCGTCGCGCTCCGTCGTCAGCAGGCCGCGCTTATCCGCATCACGCTGCCGCGGGAGGAGGCCGCATGAGCACCGTCGCCCCTTCTTCTCCAGCTCCCGCTGCACCCAACGAGGCGTGCACCAGCTGTTCCGTTTACCGCGCCGCGAGCCTCAAGAAGCTCGGTGTCTCGATGGACCGCTGGGACTTCGTCGTCGCACTGGCCGGCAATCCCAACACGGGCAAGAGCACGGTCTTCAACGCCCTGACCGGGCTGCGCCAGCACACGGGCAACTGGCCCGGCAAGACCGTCGCGCGCGCCGAGGGCGGCTTCGACTACACGGGAAAACGCTTCAAACTCGTGGACCTGCCCGGCACCTACTCGCTGCTCTCCACCAGCCCCGATGAGGAGGTGGCGCGCAACTTCATCCTCTTCGGCCAGCCCGACGTGACCGTGGTCGTGGCCGACGCCACACGTCTGGAGCGCAACCTCAACCTCGTATTGCAGGTGCTCGAGATCACCGACCGGGCCGTGCTCTGCCTCAATCTGATGGACGAGGCGCGCCGACACGGCGTCACCGTGGATGACCGCCAACTGGCTCGCGACCTCGGCGTGCCCGTGATTCCCACCGCCGCGCGCGGTGGCGAAGGGTTGCCCGAATTGCTGAAAGCGATCCACGACATGGCCGTCTCCACGAGGGTGCCCCGTCCACATCGCATGAGTTCCGAGCCGGCGGCCCTGAAGCAGCCGCTCAACCACCTGTGCCGGCAGCTGGAAACAGCTTATCCCGGCCTGCCCAATCCCCGCTGGGTCGCCATGCGCCTGCTCGGTGGCGACGACCAGATCGCCGAGGCCCTGCGCCGCGGTGACATTGAAAACTTGGGCCGCCCGGTGGCCGCGCAACCCTCCTGAATCATGTCCGCTCCCGCCCAATCCGATCACGCTTCGGCCGAGCACATCCTGCAGGAGGCCCGCCGACT
>JAUPWC010000326.1 GCA_030916665.1 Verrucomicrobiota bacterium | reverse complement strand
TGGCATAGAGCGAGACGTTGTCGCGCACCTTGTAGAGGACGCTGAGGTTCCAGAGGTTTTTGTCGTCGTCGAGGATGGCGGGCGCCGCACCGGAAAGGACGTTGCGGCCCATCGTCTTGGTGGAGTAGCGCAACAGGCCGCCGGTGAGGTAGAGCTTGTTGTCGAAGAAACCAAGCCGCTGGTTCACATACAGCTGCATGTTCGTGTAGGAACTGGCATTGTGGAACGAGAGGTTGGCCGGATAGACCGGCGTGACCACGCGGTTGGGCTGGCTGAGATCAATGCCGATCAGGTTGACGTTTTTGCCGTGGCTGTCGGCGAGCTGCCGGGAGTAGCCGAAGCCGGCCACGGTCTGGGAGCTGGTGTTGCCGAGCAGCGTGTTGTAGGCGAGGTCCGCCTGCAGATTGGCGGTCTTGCGGCGCGTCCACTGGATGTCCGCACGGTTCGGGATGTTGCCCGGCACGAAAAGCGGATTAGCGGTCGGGATGTAGGGATTCGTCGTGGCGTTGTGCGGTTGACCGGCCGTCGTGAGGGCCCAGGTCTGGTCCTGCGTCAGGATGCCCGTGTAGGGATTGTAGCGGTTGATGCCGAGGCCGGTGTTCAGGAAGTTCTGCTCGTGGTCTTCCAGGATGTAGCGGCCGTTGGCCGCGACGCGCAGGTTGAGCTTGTCGCTCAGCTGTGAGGTGAGCGTGGCGAAGAGATCGCCGCTGTGCGTCGAGACTCCGCTCCAGGGCTGGATGCCATTGTTGGATTTGGGACTAAAGCCCGGGGCCAGGTAGGGGTCGTCCGTGGCGGCGTTGACGGCGGGGCTCAGGATCAGGTTGGGCTCACGGGAGATTTCCTGCTCGGCGGCGATCAGTTTGACCGTGAGCAGGGTCTTCTCGTTGATCCGCCACGCGAGCATGGGCGCGAAAGCGCGGTTCTTGATGAAGGAGTCATCCCAGTAGCGGTCGGAGTCCTGGCCGGATAGGACGAGGCGGTAGGCGTAGGTGTCGCCAGCGCCAAGGGCGCCCGCCACATCCAGCATGACCTTCTGCGCATCGAACAATCCGAGGGTCGCGGTGAACGAACGCTGCTGTTTGAAGGTGGGCGACTTGGTGATGATGTTGAGCGAGCCGCCGGGCGCACCGGAAGGCGAGAGGATGGCGTTGGGGCCCTTGGAGACCTCGATGCGGTCAACCACGGCCTCGACGATGTTGTCGGAGTCCGCCGACTGGAGGAAGTTGTCCACCGTGCGGGCGCCGGCCTGGGTCTCGAAACCACGGATGATCATGCGGTCCTGGAACTGCACGCCGCGCCCCTCCTGGACACCGGCGACGTAGCGGGTGACATCGAACACGCGGGACGGCCCGATGTCGTCCATCATGTCTCGCGTGATCACGGAGATCGAACTGGCGGTGTCGAGCAAGGGGGCGCGCACGCGCACGGCCGAGATGGCCTCGCCGGCATGATAGCGGTCGGCGGACTCGGCGTTGACGGTGAACGGCGAGAGCACCACGACCTCGTCTTTGTTCGCGGCGGGAGCGGTGGCCTGCGCCGCCAAGGGGGCGGCCGGGAGGACGGACAAAAGGGCGAGCACGGAAAGTGCCGGCGTCAGGGAACGGCGAGCCAAGGCTCGCGCGGGGTGCAGCTGGTTCATGGTGGGGTGGGGTCTGGGGTTGGCCGGCGGACCGGGCGGAGGGAACCGCACGGGAGCACCGGCCATCGCTCAGGCGGGAGAGCGATGACCGGCACTGTGCACCGGTCGCGGCGCCGGCCAAGGCCGTCGGAACTTTCCACGTAAAATGGATTGCCCCATTTTGCCGCCCGTCGCACGGTGCGCGCATGGCCTCACCCCGCGCCAACCCCAACCCGCCCACCCTGCGGGAAATCGCCCGGCGCGCCGGCGTCAGCCACACCACGGTCTCGCTCGCGCTGCGCAACCATCCCTCGATCCCCGAGGAGACACGCGAACGCCTGCGCCATCTCGCCGACGAGCTCGGCTACCGCTCCAACGTGCTCGTGTCGGCGCTCATGAGCCAGGTGCGGCTGAAGCAGCACAAATCCGGCCCCGAGGTCGTGGGCTTCCTCACCGGCGGGCCGACGCCCGACGAGTGGAAACAGCACTCCGCCAGCGTGGGTTTCTACGAGGGCGCCCGGAAGCGCGCGCTCCAGCTCGGCATGCGCATCGAACCCTTCTGGCTCGGCCCGGGCGGCGCGCAGGCGGCGGCCACGTCGCGCATGCTGCAAGCGCGCGCGATCCGAGGAAATCTGATCACGCCCTTTGCCGTCCCGGTCTATGACCACGAGCTCGCCTGGGCGCACCTCATCTGCGTCGGCCTCGGCTACGTCTATAACCACCTCGCGCTCCACCGCGCCACGCACAACCACTTCCGCGGCGCGACCCTGGCCTTCGAGCGCCTGCACCAGCTCGGCTACCGGCGCATCGGTCTCATGCTTGATCAGGACCAGAACCGTCGCGTGAACTACGGCTGGCTCGGCGGCTACCTTGCGGCGCAGAGCACGCTCGGCGCCGCGCACCTCGAACCGCTGCTCACCGCACGCGGCGAGGAGACCGCACCGCTCAAGGCCTGGCTGCGCGCCGCTCGCCCCGACGCCGTGATCGGTTTCGGCCCGAAGCAGTTTCTCGCCCTCGAGGCGGCCGGCCGCCGCATCCCGCAGGACCTGGCCTTCGCCGCGCTCGACGTCGAGCAGACCAACCTCGACCACGTCGAGGCGGTCACCGGCA
>JAUPWC010000325.1 GCA_030916665.1 Verrucomicrobiota bacterium | reverse complement strand
GCGATGAATCCGCCGTGACCGCGGCCCATCAGGGCGACGCGCTTGGGGTTGATCTGGAAACGCTGGCCGAGCGCGGTGACGACGGTGGCGAGATCCTCGATCTGCACGAGGTCGTAGCCGGCGGTGATGGCCTCGCGCTGCTTGCGGCCGAGGCCCCAGGCGCCACGACCGTTGAACTGCACCACCGCGAAGCCCATGCCGGCGAGCGCATGCACGTCGCGCTGGAAACCGGGCGACACGCGCGCCCAGGGTTCCTCGGGGCAGAGCACGATCATCGGGATCGGCTTCATGCGCGGTTGCGACGGCGTGGTGATGAAGCCGGTCAGGCGCGTGCCGCCGGCCAGGGCGAAGCCGAACGGGATCGTGGTGTGCGCGTGGTTGGCATCCACCCACGGGGCGCGGCGCACGAACTCCATCAGCTTCTTCGTGTCGCGCTCATAGACGTAGAACGCGCCCGGGTCGGCCGGGCCTTCGGTGGTGACGAGGAAGCGCCGGGCGTTTTCGTCCCAGTCGATCAACTCCACGGAACGGCCGGGCAGAGTCTTTTCCAGCTCGGCCTGCACGGCCTGCCACTCGGGGCGGAGCCAGGCGGCGGTGCGGTAGTTGGCCTGGAAGCGGACGCCGGCGAGCTTGTGCGTGAAGCGGTCGAACACGAGCGTGTCCTGCTGGGTGAACCCCGCCTCGGGCGCGCCGATGAGGTCGAAGGCCGGGTTTTCGAGCGTCAGGCCGCCGCGCTGCTTCGTGGCGAGGTTGAGGCTGTAGAGCCCGTAGGTGTCGCGGCCGAGGTTCGACGCGTAGTAGAGGACGTTCGGGTCCTCGTCGAAACCGAGCGGGATGGCGCGCTCGCGGAAGTAGCTGTCGGGCGAGACGCTGAAGCCGCTGAAGCCGACGGCCTCGTCGAGGGGCTTGGCGCGGTTCTTGCCCTCGGGGCCCTGGTAGCCGTAGCGGAGCGGAAACTTGGAGAGCAGCGTGGCGGGGACGGTGAGGCGCACGCGGCCCTGCCGGTCGAGCAGCGCGTGCTCGTTCGTGCGCACCAGGTCGTCGGTGAGGTTGGTCAGTTTTGCCGTGTGCGTGTTGAGCGAGTAGAGACCGAGCCAGCGGTTGCCGTTGCCGCGGGGCGCGCCCTGAGAGACGAGGGTGACGGCGCCGGCGTTCTTCGGGTCGAAATCAAAGATGCGGAGGCTGCGGGGTTGCAGCGAGGTCGTGTCGCCGGGCGCAGCGGGAGCTTCCTCCTCTTCGTTTTCGGGCAGGGCCAGTCCGCTCTCGTCCTCCAGCGCGGCGGTCTCCGGCGACTGGTCGGGCGTGGTGACGCCCGCGATCGGGGCGAATCCGCTGGGACGGGTGGTCGAAAAGGAACCGCCGCTGTCCTGCGTGAACTCCATCAGGTCTTCCGGGCTGGCGAGCTGGCGGCCGTTGGCGCCGTCGGCGTCGAAGCCGAGGATCGCGCCGCTCCACGAGGCCCAGTTGCCGGCGGTGCCGGTGGTGCGGGTGTGGACGGCGTTGGTCTCGACGACCACGCGGTTGGGTGTCACCCAGCGCAGCCAGAGGATGCGGCCGGGGGTCTTCTCGCGCTGGTTCAGCGCCATCATCGGCGTGGCGGCGTTGTCATCGACGACCTTCACGCGGGCCTTGATCGTCGTCGGGTGGTCGAGGTCGAGGGTGATGACGAAGAGTTCCTCGCCCTCGCGGACGGAGTAGGCGAGGTGCCGGCCGTCGGGCGAGAGCGCGGCGTGTTCCGTGCGGAAGCGGCGGAACAGCTCGGCAAAGCGGCCCGGCTCGGGCGGGAGCAGGATCTGCTCGACGGGGGCCGCGGGGGCGGCGGGCGCGGGAGCCGGCGAAGCTTCCTGTGCAGCGAGCGGCAGGGCGAGGGTGAGGAGAAGCAGGGACCGGAACATGGAAGCGCTCAAAGGCGGGAGGAGAAACCGGAGAGACGGTCAGGGTTTGCTGAGACTGCGGAGCCACTCGCCCTTCATGTCCTTGTAGGCGTCGAGGCCGCGCGGGGTGACGAAGAGCGTGCGCAGATCCGCCTCGGCCTCGGCGGCGAGCGCGGTCAGCTGGGCGGCGCGCTGGTCGGCGGAGAGCGTGGCGTTGTCGCGGATGGCCTTGGCGCGGGCGTTGGTGTCGTCGCGCACGGCGGTGACGGCGGGCAGGGTCGTGAGCGGGAGATTGAGGCGGTTGATGAGCCGCGGGAGCAGGTCGCTGCCGGCTTTGCGAACGGCCTCGTAGTCGGCGAAACGCTCGGGCGTGAGCGCGGCCTGGATGGCGGCCTGATAGGAGTCGCTGGCCTCCTTCCGCTGCTGGGGCGTGAGCGCGCCGGGGTCGGCGGTTTGGCGGCGGCTCTTTTCGATGGCGTAGAGCGCGAGGTATTCGGCCTCGGTGGGGCGGAAATTTTCCAACTGGAAGCGCAGGCCCATGGCGACCGGGCCGTTGCGCACCTCGAATTGGGCGTATTCCTCCGGTGTGAGGATCGCCTGGATGGCGGTCTCGCGCTCCTTCTGAATCTGGTCGTGTTGCTTCCGGAGATTCTCGTTATACACGCTGTCTCCCGGCTTGGTGGAGCCGGTGGCCATGCTCAGCTGCATGCTCCGTTCTCCCTGCTCGGATTCGAGGATGGCCAAGCGGCGCAGTTTCTCGGTGTCGAGCGCACCGAAGCGTTCGCGATACGTGCGCAGTTCGCTCTCGTCGGTGCCGAACAGCTCCGGGGTCAAAAGATAGGTGCGGATCAGCTGCTGGTGCCTGACCGCCATTTCCATGAACTCGTTGCGCGGCCGGGCCGGGTTGAGCCCTGACGGGCTTTTCCAATAGGGGGTGGAGGCCTGGCCGAGGTCCTGATACTGGGACTGGATCAGCTCGTTGATCATGGCGCGGAGCGCCGCGGCGATTTCGCGCGGCGTGCAGCCCGCGGCCCGCAGGCGCACGATGGCCTCGTCGAAGGATTCGGGGCCGAGTCCCGCCCACAGCGGCGCGCGCGCGGCCGGAGTGGCGGCCACCGAGGTGACGGGTGCGTTGACGGGGTTGGCGGCGTTTTGCGTCGCTGCGGGCGAAGCGGTTTGGGCAACCGCGGTTGCGGCGGCAGCCGGTCGGGCGGGGGCGGCCGGTTTCCGGAGGAGGAGCGCGCCGAGGGCCGCGTTGACGGCGAGCGAGGCGAGCAGAACGGGGAGGAAGGCTTTCATCGGGCGGCTCCTCCCGGGGCGGCGGCGGGTTTCAGTTTGCGGAGCCAGTTGCCGGGGCCCTGCCGCTCGAAATGGGTGTAGGCTTCGGGGCCGAGCCGCGTGCTGAGGGCGGACGAGGCCTCGCGGTAGAGGGCCGCGAGCTCGGCGGCGCGCTGCTCCGGCGTGTAGAGCGACT
>JAUPWC010000324.1 GCA_030916665.1 Verrucomicrobiota bacterium | reverse complement strand
TTTGAACGGTTCGTAACTACGAGAGCTACGGCGCAGTCGGGTTCGTAGTTACGAGAGCTACGGATGGGTCGCGGGCGCCTGCCAGCGGGACGGCCGCAGCGGGGTGAGGTCGTCCTTGGTCGTCATCGCGGGCAGGGCGGTATGCCACGGGGTCAGGCCGTTGTTTGTTGATTTTCTGCGCGCACTGCGCAGGCATCCGGCCAGTTTTGGCTCCGCTTTCACCCCCGGATGCGCACACTGCGCGCCATGCGTCTGGTTGCCGTCTCCGTCGTCAAGAACGAGGCCGATATCATCGAGGCCTTCGTCCGCCACACCCTGGCCCGGACGGATCATCACCTCGTTTTCGACCACGACAGCACCGACGGCACCCGGGAGATTCTGCAGGCCCTGCAAGCCGAGGGGCTGCCGCTCACCCTCTTCCGCGATGACGCACCCGGGCACCTCCAGCAGGCCCGCAGCAACCATTTGACCCGGCTGGCGGCGCAACAGCACGGCGCCGACTGGATTCTGCCGCTGGACGCGGATGAATTTCTCGACGGCCCCGGCCGCTCCCAGCTTGAAGCCGCCCTGCAGCAGGCCGGCTCCGAGCAGACCGCCAGCCTGCCCCTGCTCGACTACTGCGCCAGCGAGCAGGACCGATCGGCCGAGACCAACCCCGTGCTGCGCCTGCGACATTGCCGGCCCGCTCCTTCCATCACGCGAAAAATCTTCATACCCCTCGCGCTGGCGCTCGATTCGACCCTGGCAGCCGGCAAAGGCAGCCATGCCCTTTACCGCGGAACCGAAGCCCTTCCGAGCCGCGCCCTCCCGGAGGATTGGCAGCTCGCCCACTTCGCGCTGCGTTCGCCCCAGCAGCAGGTGCTGCGGGTTGTGCGCGCCGAGTTGCAGCGTCTCAGCCGCGGTCGCGCTGCCGCCGGTCTGGATGTCCACTACCGCCTTGGCTACCAGTTGCTCGCGGAGGACCCGGCCTTGTTTCTCCAAGCCGCCACGTCACCCGCCGGCAGTCTCCGCGAACGCCCGTTCGCTTACCGCGGCGAACCGTTGCGCCACACCACGCCCCAAGATTGGTCGCGCGTCACCCGCGCGCTGCTGCCCTATCTCGAGCAACTCGCCACCAGCCATGGCCGGATGGCCGACGAAACCGGCTTCGACATTGCTCCGCCCGCGCCCGGTGGTCTCACGATTCACGAGGTCACACCCACATCGCCCACCGCTGACAGGGCTCGGGCCGGCGGTTTTGCCGGCTTCACGGCGCTTTCCGGCTGGGGCCCCGCCGAAGGTCCGGTGCCCGAGGCGTTTCTCCCGCAGTTTCACTGGGGCTACGCTCCGGCCACGATCCTGGCCATCGACTCACCTCTTCCCGGCAACGGCCGCCTCTCCGCCGATCTGCTGACCTACAGCGACAACCAGACCGTCACCGTCGAGCTGAACGGCGTCTCGCTGCACCAACTCACCTTCCCCCGCACCAATCAGCGCGAGCGCCTCAGTGTTTCTCTGCCGCTGCGCGCCGGTCGCAACGAACTGCGCCTGATTTACAGCCAGCACCTCGCTTCGCCGCACGACCCCCGCGCCTTGGCCACGATTTTTCTAAGCCTGCGTGTAACCGCGCCCACCACGCCGTGAAGGTCTCTTTCATCATCCCCCTCTACAACGGCCTGCCGCTCACACAGGCGATGCTGGAGAGTCTGCGCGCCACCCTGCCGGTCGGACTCGCCCACGAGATCATCCTCGTGGACGACGGCAGCAGCGACGGCACGCGCGACTGGCTGGCCGGACTCCGCGCTCCCTGCCAGGTGCTGCTCAACGAGACCAACCGCGGCTTCGCCACCACCTGCAACCGCGGCGCCGCAACCGCGACCGGCGAAATTCTTTTCTTCCTCAACAACGACCTCGTGCTGCTGCCCGGCTGGCTGGAACCCATGCTCGAAGCCTTCGCCCGCTTCTCCGATGCCGGACTGGTCGGCAACGTCCAGCTCCAGCACGCCACCGGCGCGATCGATCACGCCGGCATCGGTTTCGATCCCAAAGGAAAACCCGTCCATCTCACCGGACGCGGCTGGTCCGATTGGCGCCGCTGCACCGCGGTCACCGGAGCGAGCTTCGCCATCCGCCGCGAACTCTGGACGCAACTCGGCGGATTCGACGAGGCCTACGTGAACGGCGGCGAAGACGTCGATCTCGCCTTCCGGACGCTGGCCGCCGGCCGCACCAACCTCGTGGCCCTGCGCAGTGTCGTGCGCCACCATGTGAGCGCCTCTCTCGGCCGGAAGCTGCGCGATGAGCAAAACACCCGCCGTCTCTTCCGGCGCTGGCGCCAGCAGATCGCCACCCGCATCACGCGGCACTGCGCCCGCGACTGCCTGCTCGCTTCCTGGGAGGAACCCCGCGACTACCCCGATCCGGCGCTGGCCCGCCACGCCGCCCTGCACTGGCTCGGATTGCTGCCGACCGCCACTCGTCGGCTGGAACAGGCCGCGCTGACCCGGCTGGACTACGAGGAGCGGCGCTGGGCCCACTTGCTCGACGGCGCAGCCCTGAGGCCCGAACGCGAAATCAGCTGGCAGTTCTTCCCGCTCGAACCCGAGCGCAAGGCCGTCATTTGACGCCGCCGCTCTCCACCGAGCGCACGACCGACTGCGGCCGGTTGTTCACCGTGAGAAACATCCGGCCCAGATACTCGCCGATCAGGCCGAGCATCACGAGCTGCGCGCCGGAGAAGATCAGCAGCGCCGCCATCAGCCAGCCAAAGCCGTACTCCGGCCCCTCCTGATGCATCCACAGCCAGATTACCCA
>JAUPWC010000323.1 GCA_030916665.1 Verrucomicrobiota bacterium | reverse complement strand
GCAGCTCGGAGACCAGCACGGCGAAGCGGGCGGCGAATCGCGGATAGTGGATCACGGCTTCGGCTCCTTCCGGTCGATCTCCTCCAGCAGCTGCTCGATGCGCAGCGCGCGCGGCGCGGAGCTGTCGTGAACAAAGGTGAGCAACGGCACATGCCGCATGACGACGGACTTGGCGACCATCTCCCGAATCTCGCGCAGTTTGCCGCGCAGCCACTTGCCCTTGCGCTCGGCTTCCGCTTCGTCGCCGGCCACGGCGTAAAAAACCTTCGCCTCGCGTAAATCGCCGGTGACGTCCACGCCCGTGATGGTGATGGCCACCGACTCGCTCGTGTAGCGCTTGCGCAGATAGGCGCTGATTTCGCGCTGCATCAGCTCGTTGACGCGGAGGAGGCGGTTGGACATGGGATTTTCGATTTTGGATTTCGGACTTTCGATTTCCGGCTGGGCTCTGTCGCGGGTCGAAAATCGAGAATCGAAAATCAAAAATTAGAGCGAAGCTCGCACCTTCTGAATCTCAAAGCACTCGATGCGGTCGCCGGGTTGGTAGCCGTCGAAACCGTCAAGCCGGATGCCGCACTCGAGACCGGCGCGGACTTCGTTGGCATCGTCCTTGAAGCGGCGGAGCGTGCCGACCTTGCCCTCGAAGACCGATTCCTTGCCCCGGCGCACACGGGCGGCGGAGTTGCGGGTGATCTTGCCTTCGGTGACGAGACACCCGGCGACAAAACCCTTGGCGACCGGGAAGACCTGGCGCACCTCGGCGCCGCCGACCTTGTTTTCCTTGAGATCGGGATCGAGCAGGTCGGCCATCATCTCGCGCACGCGGTCCCCCAGCTCGTAGATGATCTCAAAGCTTTCGATGGTCACGCCGTGGTGCTTGGCGAGGGCGGTGACACCGTTCTCCTGCTTGGTGTTGAAGCCGATGATGACCGCCTTGGAGGGAGCGGCCATGAGCACGTCGTTCTTGGTGATGATGCCGACGTCGGAAGCCACGATCTCGAGGGAGACCTTGGTGCTCTTGATGTTCTCAAGCACGTTCTTCACGGCTTCAAGCGAGCCGTAAACGTCGGATTTGAGCACGACCTTGAGGGTCTTGGCCTGAACGGCGGCGATGTTGGCGAAGAGGGCGTCGATCGAGGTGTCCTTCGGCGTCGCGTCGGCGCTGATGGTGCTCTTCTTCAGCAGATCCTCGGCTTCCTCCGCAAGCTTTTCGGCCTCACGGGCGTTCTTGGCGGAGACAAACTTGGCGCCGGAATCAGGCGAACCGGACCACCCGATGACGCGCACTGGCATGGCCGGGGGCGCCTCCTTTAGGTTGTTGCCCTTGTCGTCGAACATGGCGCGGACCTTGGCGTAGTGCGGGCCGCACACGATGGCGTCGCCCACGCGGAGCGTGCCTCGCTGCACGATGACGGTGGCCAGCGGGCCGCGGCCCACGTCCACCTGGGACTCGATGATGACACCGCTGGCCTCGGTCTTGGGGTTGGCCTTGAGCTCCAGCACGTCGGCCTGGAGCAGGATCATGTCGAGCAATTCGGTGATACCCTGTCCCTTGATGGCTGCCACGGGCACCGTGACGGTCTCGCCGCCCCAGTCCTCGGGCGCGATCTGGCGCTCCTGCATCTGCTGCTTCACGCGGTCGAGGTTGGGGCCCTTCACGTCCATCTTGTTGACGGCGACCATGAGTGCGACCTTGGCATCCTTGGCATGCTGTAGGGCCTCGTCGGTCTGCGGCATGAAGCCGTCGTCCGCCGCCACGACGAGCACGGCGATGTCGGTGACGGAGGCGCCGCGGGCGCGCATCTTGGTGAAGGCCGCGTGGCCGGGCGTGTCGAGGAAAGTGACTTTGCGGCCCTGATGCTCGATCTGGTAGGCGCCGATGTGCTGGGTAATGCCGCCGGCTTCGCCCGCCGCGACATTGGCTTTGCGGATGGCGTCAAGCAGGGAGGTCTTGCCGTGGTCAACGTGACCGAGGATGCAGACCACCGGCGGACGGGGCGCGAGATTTTTGATGTCCTCCTCCCGCGCCTTCTCCTCCTTGGAAATCTTGGCTTTCTCGGGCGTGACGACAGGAGGCTGGGTCTCGCCGCGGTGCTTGATGTCGAGCAGGAATCCGTGCTTCTCCGCGAGCTTGGTGGCCACGCTCTCGTCGATAGACTGGTTCATCGACGCAAAGATGCTCATCTCCATGAGCTCGGAGATCAGCTTGAACGGCTTGAGGCCGAGCGCGACGGCGAAGTCGCGGACGATGATCGGCGGCTTGAGATGGATGATTTTGACGCCGCCCTCCTCGGTGACGGTCATCGAACTGGCTGCCGGAGCCGAAGGGGCGGCCGGAACCAGAGGCGCAGAACGGTTGAAGGCCGGCGGCGGAGGCGTTGCAGGCGGGCGGGCGGCGGGAACCGGCGGCGGGGCCATGGGGGCCTTGGCCATCGGCGGGGGCACAACCGGGGGACGCATCATCGGAGCCGGAGCGGGCTTGGCAACCGGCGCAGGCGCGGGTGTAAACATACGGGGAGCGCCGAGCGGAGGCGGAGGCAGCGGCGCGGACTTTACCACCGGAGCCGGCGCAGGCGTCGGCTTGGCAGGCATGGCTAGTGGGGGCGGAGTGACCGAAGCACTGGCCGCAGCACGTGCGGCTGCAGTGGCCTTGGCGGCCTCGTCCTTCTCGCGCTGAATGTCCTGTGCGGACTTCACGAACACACCGGCGGGCAGTTTAACCTTGGCGGGTTCGATGACAGAGGCCGGGGTGGCCGGAGCCGCGGGTGCCGCCTCGGCAACGGCCGGCGCCGCGGGCTTCGCAAACTGCTTCTCGATCTCGTCGTAGTAGATCTTGCTGACGGTGCTCGAAACCGACTTGGTGTCCGCCGCGACGAAGCCCTGCTGCTTGAGCCAGGAAAGCATTTCCTTGGGCTCAACGTTGTATTGCTTGGCAATCTCGTGGATACGGGCGCTCATTAATCGGATAGGGTCGTCGCGTGGCTGGGTGGGACGGAAAGGTTGGTTTAGCTGCCGGAAACTTTCGCGATGATGCCGGCGGCCTCTTCGGCGCTGAAGCCGGCATCCACCAGATCGTTCGCCTCGACGCCTTCGAAGGCGGCTGGCGAATTGATGCCGTTGGCCACAAGGCGCTCGGCAATCGGATTCTCAAAGCCAAAGGTGCTGACAAGCACGCCGATGGCCTGGGCGCGCGGGTCGGCGGCGGTGGTCTTGAACTCCTCGATGTCGAGGCGCCAGCCCACGAGGCGCGAGGTCAGGCGGGCGTTCTGGCCCTTGCGGCCGATGGCGACGGCGAGGTCGTCGTTCACCACGCGGACGAGCATGCGCTTGTTCTTCTCGTCGAGG
Organism: Verrucomicrobiota bacterium; assembly: GCA_030916665.1. GTDB lineage: Bacteria > Verrucomicrobiota > Verrucomicrobiia > Opitutales > Opitutaceae > Lacunisphaera. Next base: position 17,162 of record JAUPWC010000323.1, on the reverse strand, counting down.
ATGATCTCGCGCGGCACGGCCGGCTTGAGCGCCTCGATGAGCATTTCCTTCGTGTCGGCGTGATAGGGGATGATGTCGATCTTCTCGCCGCCAAGCTCGCGCACGATGCTCTTCACGCGGGCACCGCGGGCGCCGACGCAAGCGCCGACCGGATCGACCTTGGGGTCGGTGCTGGTGACGGCGATCTTGGTGCGGTAACCCGGCTCGCGGGCGAAGGCCTCGATCTTGACGGTGCCGTCGGCGATCTCGGTGACCTCAAGCTCGAAGAGGCGGCGGACAAACTTGGGGCTGGCGCGGCTGAGGATGATCTCGGGGCCGCGGCTGCTGTTCTCGATCTCGAGCAAAATGCAGCGGATGCGCTCGCCGGGGGCGTATTCCTCGCCGGGAACCTGTTCCTTGCCGGGCATGACGGCCTCGGCCTTGCCGAGGTCGATGAAGAGGTCATTGCGCTCGCGGCGGCGCACGGTGCCGCTGACGATGTCGCCGACGGAGTCCTTGAAGTCGTCGTAAATGCGCTCTTTCTCAAAGGCGCGGAGGCGCTGCATGATGGCCTGCCGGGCGGTCTGGGCGGCAATGCGACCGAGGTAGGAGGGATCGATCTCCTTTTCAATGGTGTCGCCATTGATCGCACCGGCCTTGAAGACCTGGGCCTTCTCGACGTGAATCTGGAGCTTCGGGTCCGAAACGGAGTCCACGACCTTGAGCAGCGACCAGGCCTTGAGCTGGCCGTTCTTGGGATTGATCTCGATCTTAAGTTCCTGCCCGGAATTCACGCCCTTCAGGGCGGCCGTCTTGATCGCGTTGACGATCGTGGAGATCATGTCGGCACGGGGGATGCCTTTCTCCTTCTCCATGTATTCGAGAACGGACAGGATTTCGCTGCTCATGGTGTGTTTGGATTAATGGGAAAAAAAAAGCGGACCCGAAGGCCCACTTTTCGGAAAGTGAACTAGTTTTAAGGGGGCAGAAACTACCCAGTCGCGCAAACGCTTGTCAAGCCCCGGCAAGGCAACTGCCAATCAGCCACTTGCATGAAGATTGCGTTCCAGAATCCAACCGAGCAAACCTTGGGCCCAACCGTGGCATTGGGGTCCGGCTCCCGCTCCCGCAAGACCTAAGGAAACCAGTCCCTGCCGAACCTCTGCCGGGACATCGCCCACAAACCAACTGAACCAAACCGGCAGGAGATCACGGCCTTTTTGTGCCGCCAACAGCGGCAGCAGGCCGTCGCACACCAGATTGTCCAGCCGGGTGCCGCCAACCGTGTCCGCCATCAAGGTGGTCGATATCCTGTCCCGAACTTCGGCGTGTTTGAGCGCCTTACGGTTCTCGGCCACTGTTGCGGGATCGCCGATCATGACCGCCTGTTCCCAAAGTGTCATTGCGCGCTGCGGCCAATCGGGAATCTGGGCAGACAACGCCGCATATTGACGAAGTCGCCGCAACGGATGGTTGGCCGGACGCACCCCCTGAGTCTGCCAAGCGTCACCCAGCTCGCGATACACCTCATCTGGAGCTAAACCCGTCCCCCACTCCGCCAAGGGATACCGCGCCGCCACCGCAAGCATCGGCGCGCGGTTGTGGCGGTAACCGAGGATCTCAAGCGCAGTGTGATGCGCCGCGGCTGTCCAACCGAGTTTCGCGACGCGCAAGCCGGCAAAACGCACCTTCTGCTCCCAGCGTTGCCGAGCGCGCTGCAACAGGCACTCCCGCAGTTCGTCGGTCGGCAACACGGCCAGCCCGGCAAGTTTTTCGGCGGCATCACGCGCCGTGAGATTCTCCAAGGCGTCATCCGAGGCGTATTCCTCCAATCCGCGGTTGAGCCACGGCAGCAACACCAGTGTCGGAAGCGGTTCGCCGCGGCGCGACCGCGCGGTCATGTGCAATTCGGAAGGCGGAAACATCACGACGTGCAGCACCACGTTGTCGTAAGCCGGGTCGCGATCATGTCCATGCGCACGCCAGTCGCCCGCGCGGAAGTGGACCTCCACGTCGCCGGCGACCTCCCGCCCGTCGATCCGCAGCCGGGCTCCGCGAAAATCCGGTCCCGCAAGCAGGTTCCAGGCTCCCGCCCGTTGGATCTCCAATCTGCGACCGTCTGCCAGCCGCAACGCGTGCGTCTCAAAATCCTGCCGCAGCCAGATCTTTTGCACGACCCTTTCCGCCAGTGTGAACGGGCCGTAGAGCCCCTGCATCTCGTGGACTTGGTCGGTGGTGTGGGCCATGGTGCGTAAGCATGCCGCATGGCCCTGCGACGAAGTTTGCGGACTCGACACAGCGGCAAATTTGCCAAGGCTGCGAGCCGAAACTGGTCGCCTGAATCGACTCCGGAAGGGTGGCAGAGTGGTCTATCGCGGCGGTCTTGAAAACCGCTGAACCGAAAGGTTCCGGGGGTTCGAATCCCTCCCCTTCCGCCAAAACAAAACGCCAGCCTGCAGGCTAGCGTCGAAAAACGCGAACCGAGGAGCTATGTCACTCCTCGCGACGATTGCCGAGCAGCAGGAGCAAAATGTGCAACAAGCTGCCCAGCGAGGCCACGAAGGCGGCGACGTAGGTCAGCGCGGCGGCGTCGAGCGTCTCGCGCACACCGGGCATTTCGTCGCGATCCAAGATGCCGAGGTTCACCAACTGCGCCTTGGCGCGGTTGCTGGCGTCGAACTCCACGGGCAGGGTCACCAGCTGGAAGAAGCAGATGACCGTGAGCGCGATGGCGCCCAGCATCAGGAACATGCCACCGAGCTTGGAGGCTCCGAGCAAAATGCCGGCGATGATCAGGAACTGCGACGCGCCGGCCGAGATCTGCGTGGCGGGCACCAGCACCTGGCGAACCTTCATCATCGAGTAGCCCACCTTGTGCTGGATGGCGTGGCCGGCCTCGTGGGCGGCGACGCCCAGCGCGGCGAGGCTCGTGCCGTGGTAGTTGTGTTCGGAGAGCGCCAGGCGCTTGTTCATCGGGTCGTAGTGGTCGGTCAGCTGACCGGGCACCTGCACGATCTGCACGTCATGAATGCCGGCGCTCTGCATCACGGCGGCCGCCGCCTCGCGTCCGGTGATGCGTCCGCGGGAAGGCAGGCGGACGTTCTTGTTGTAAACGCTGGATACGCGGAACTGCGCATACAGGCCGAAGAGCATGGGAACGGCGATGAGGATAATCCAGAGCAGCATGGTGGGAAGGGAGTTTGGAGGCCGGAACAGATTACCAGCAGGCCGGATATTTCCAGCGAAATCGGCCCGGGGTGGAAACGGGACCGCTGTCTTGTAACGGCCTCCGTCAGGCGAGTCCGGCACGCACGAGCAGGGCCTGCAAATCGGGGACCCGGCCCATGAAGGCTTTGAACAGCTCCATCGGGTCGGCGCTGTTACCGCGGCTCAGGACTTGCGCGACGAAATCGCGGCCGACAGCGGGGTTGAACAGTCCCTCGCGCTTGAAGCGCGTGAAGGCGTCGGCGTCGAGCACCTCCGCCCACTTGTAGGAATAGTAACCCGCGGCGTAACCCACCGGGTCGGAGAAGAGGTGGGTGAACCGGTTCTCGATGGTCGGCACCGGCGGCTCGGTCGGCGTAAGGTAGTCTGCCAGACGGACGCGAATCCACGCCGCCAGATCGGCCCCCATCCGTTCGACTGCATGCATGTGCAGGTCGAGATCCATGCGGGCAAAAGCCAGCTGGCGCATCGTGAACGAGGCGCTGCGGAAGTTCTTCGCTGCGATCATCCGGCGGAAAAGTTCCTCGGGAATCGCCGCACCGGTCTCGTGGTGCCGCGCAAACAGGTCGAGGCTCTCCCGCTCCCAACACCAGTTCTCCATGATCTGCGAGGGCAGCTCCACGAAATCCCAGGCGACGTTCACACCGTTGAGCGACTTGATGCCCACCTCACCCAGCAGGTGGTGCAGGAGATGACCGAACTCGTGGAAGATCGTCTCCACCTCGTTGTGGGTGAGCAAGGCCGGCCGGTCGCCGGCCGGCGGGGTGAGATTGCCGCAGATGAGACCAAGGTGCGGCGCGCGCCGGCCGTCAGGCTGCGGCCCGCCGGTGATCAGGTAGTTCATCCAGGCCCCGCCCCGCTTCGACTCGCGCGGATGCCAGTCAGCATAAAACGAACCCACATGCCGGCCGGCCGCATCGTGCATTTCGTAGAATTTCACCTCGGGGTGCCAGATCTCGGCGCCTGATGCGGGCAGCTCCGTCACCTGCAGGCCGAACACCCGGTGCGCGATCTCGAACATCCCCGTGAGCACACCGCCCAGCGGGAAATAGGGCCGCAGTTGCTCCTCATCGAAATCATAGCGCGCCTTGCGCAGCTTCTCCGCCCAGTAGCCGGTTTCCCATGGCGCAAGACGCGCCACCGGCCAGCCGGTCTGCAGCGCCTTGAATTCCTCCAGCTCGCGGCCCTCGCGGGCAAACGCAGCCTGCACGCGCCCGTGCAGATCCTCGATGAAAGCCAGCGCCTGCGCGCCACTCTTCGCCATGCGCCGCTCCAGCACCGCGTCAGCAAAGTGCGGTTGCCCAAGCAGCGCGGCCTTTTCCTGCCGCAACGTCAGAATTTTCCGGACGAGTTCCTGGTTGGAATGCGGCGCCTGCACCCCGACCGCAGACGCCGCGGTCCAGAGTTCCCGGCGCAAGGCCTCATCCTCGGCGTAAAGCATGACCGGCTCCTGCGAGGGCATGTGCAGAGTGAAGCGCCAGACCGGCGCATCCTCGGTGCCATGGCCTTTCTTCAGCGCGCTCTGCCGTGCGGACTCCAGCGCGTGCGCCGGCAGGCCGCGCAGGCGGGCGGAATCGGTCACGATCAGTTCCCAAGCGTTGGTGGCATCAAGCACGTTCTCGGAATACTTCTGCGTCAGCTGCGCCAGTTCGCTTTGCAGGGCCTCGAGCCGCCGCTTCTTCTCCGCAGGGAGGTCGGCGCCCTGCTGGCGGAAGTCCGCCAGCGTCTCAGTGAGGAAACGATGGTGTTCGCCCTGCAACGCGCGGGCGGACGGATGCTCCGCCGCCGCCTTGAGCCTAACCCAGAGCGCCTCGTTCAGCGGAATCTTGGCTTGGAACGCGGACACTTTCGGCAGCGCGGCGTTGTGCGCCTCGCGCAACTGCGGCGAGTCGGCCACGCTGGTGAGATGCGAGACTTTGGCCCAGGTTTCGTTCAACAGTTCCGTGGCGCATTCCAAAGCGAGGAAGGTGTTCGCGTAGTCCGCATGGGCCGGAGGCCGCGCCTTGATCGCGTTGATCGCCGCCTCGGCGTCGGCCAACGCGGCATCCACGGCCGCGCCGACTTTGTCGGGCGTGAGCTGCGACCAGCGGATGTGAAAAGCGCGGCGGAGAAACGGATTGTCCATCGCCCCGAACAGACCGGCCGCGCCCCGGCGCTGTCAACCGAATTGCCCGCGCCAGTTCACCAGTGCCAGGTGACGCCACCGGCGAACTGACGCCGCGCCGCCGGCACGGCCGGAACTTCCTGGAAATTCTCGTCCCAGAGATTGTCCACCCGCAGCGAGATTTCCAGACCGCGCACGGCAGCGGGGAGCCAATGCAAACCGACCGAGGTCAGCACGGCTTCATCGCCACCGATGATGCGCAGCATGTTCTTCTCCTGCGCGCGGTATTCGTTGTCCAGTCGCAGTTCGAATCCCCGGCCAAGCCGGGCGACCAGCGCAGCCGTGAGGCGGTGAAGCGGGAAATTTAGCGCGTAGAAACTGGCGTCCACCGTGGCCGAACCGTAGTCGGCATCTTTTTCGAGGAAAGCGTAGCTGAGGATCAGGTCGTAGCGCGGCGTATTGTAGATCGCGACGACTTCCAGACCCGTCGTGTCGATGTCCACCGCATTGGCCGTGCGCGCGGTCACACCCTGCCGGAAAGTCCAGTCAACGAGATCGTCGTCCTGTCGGTGGAACACGGCAGCCTGCACCGTCCAGCCGGCGTGCGCGAATTCGACCCCGAGTTCGAGGTTGCGGCTGCTTTCGCGACCGAGGCCCTGGTTGCCGCGGAACAGCCCCGCCGCGGGATTGGATTTCAGCGCGGTGTAGGTCGCCACCTGGCTGCTCTCGGCGTATTGTGCGTAATAGCGGACGCCCGCCGGGGTGCGCAGCGCCGCTTCCAGCACCGGTGAAACCGCGGACTCGTCGCGATCCGTGTCGTCGTAGGCCGCGCCCGCGCGCAGCGTCAGGCGGCCTTGGTCGGTGTCGGAGGCGAACTCGGGCACGACGGCGACCTTGAAGTAGTCGCGCGTGTTGTAGGGACCGAAAGTCAGGGACGTGGACTCGATGCTGTCGCGCAGAAACTGGGCCTGGTAGGCGACGGCCCATGCCTCGAGTTGCTGCCGGCCGTCGGCCGCCACGCCGCGGACGCGTGTCGTGTGGATGAAGGGATTGGACGCACCCGGCACCGCGCGGTTGAACTCGTAGTCGTCGTAGTTGCGCCGGTAGTAGGCGCCAACCTGCCAGTAGTTCTCCGGCGAAGTCCACTCGCGGTGATTGAACGCGTAGAGTTCGGTCTTGAGTAACTCGGTCTCGTTGAAGCCGAAAGGCGTGTAGAGGTTCGGCCAGCCGAAGAATTTTTCCTGCCAGCCGAAGAACAGATCCGTCTGGCTACCCTTGCCCGCCAGCTGCACACGCCCGGCGATGCGTTTGAAGAGATGATCCCCGAACGGCACGGAGCCGTCCGATTGCGAACGCGCGAGGTCCACGTCCGCTGCTAGGGTTCGGCCGACCACTTTTCCGGGCGCCACAAAGCCCTGATAGAAACCCTGCCGGTGCATGTCGTCGCTGCCTGCCGCGAGGGAGAGTTCGCCGCGCGCAGCAATCGGACGCCAGCCGTAGGCGACGGAACCGACCTGGGCGTTAAATCCGCCGGCCGCGTTGTCGGCTCCGGTCAGGATCATCGGAGTCGTGAGCATTGCCGGAGCGACAGGCAGTTCGGCGAAGTAGTGGCCGGTCTGCGGATCGTGGAGCGCGAGGGCGCCGAGCTTGAAACCGGTGTTCTCAAAGATGCCGCCACGGATGGCGACGTCCGCCTGACCCTCGGCGAGGTTGCGGGCCTGCACGTCCACGCGTGGCTCAAATTGCAAGCCGGTGACCGGCATCGTAAACGTGGACACCGGAGTCTGGTTGGCCACTTGGATCGAATAGACCGAAAGCTTTGGCAGTTCGTAAGTTTCGCCCGAGGTCTGGGCCAGCAGCGGTAGAGCAGCTGCCAGCAATGCCGGGACGATCACGCGGAGAAGGAAACCTACCTTGTTCATTCAGTTAAAATAAAATTACAGACGACTTAACAAGTGTGCGCAAACAAAGGCCGCCTTCGGGCGGCCTGAGAGATTGGATGCCGACGGCTTTACTGGTCGCCGTCGTTGCCGATGGCCTCAACCGGGCAACCTTCGAGGGCTTCCATGCACTGCTGAACCTCTTCCTCGGAAGTCGGCTGGTTGTGAACGAAGGAGTAACCACCCTCCTCCTGGCGTTTGAAAAAGGCCGGAGCGGTCTCACGGCAGAGGTCGCAGTCGATGCACTGCTGATCCACGTAAAACTTACCTGCGGCGTTGTCTTTCCACTTGTCTGCTTTGTTGGCCATGGGTCGGGCAAATCAAGGGGAATTCGTGGGACTGTCAAGCGGGAGCATGGGATATTGCCACGATGTCGCCTGCTGTTAGCGAAGCTTGTGTTGTCAGGCTTCGCAGCTAAGTTTCCGCCGATGCCCTCCGACCACTTTTACATGCGTGGTGACTACTCCCGTCCGCGCACGACTGCCTTGGTTTGGTTGGTAGCGGCGATGCTCTCGTGCTTTGTGCTGCAGTCGGCGCTGCTGCTTCCCTGGTTTGACGCCAGCAGCAATTTACCCGGCCAATTGCGTCTCACGGTCCGAGGTCTGGAACAAGGGCACATCTGGACTCTGCTCACGCACGGTTTCCTGCACAGCACGGAGTTTCCGCTGCACATCCTCTTTTCTCTGGTGGTGCTCGTCGTGTTGGGCCGCGAGTTGGAACCTCATCTTGGGGCCCGGCGCTTCACAGCGCTCTTTGGTGCCGCGCTGCTGACGGGCGCTGGCTGCTGGCTGGCTATGCACTGGCACACGGGCGGCGCTCACATCGGTCCCAGCGCCGGGATCATGGCGCTGCTGGTCGTGCTCGCCCGGCTCTACGAGGACCAGCGGATGACATTCATGCCGTTCTTCGTGTTCTCCGTCACCGTCAGACCAATGCACCTGATCTATGGCTTTGCGGTGATCGACACGCTGATCCTGCTTCTCGTCGAACTCACCGGCTCCGACGCATTCCTCGGCTACGCGTCTTCCGCCCATCTCGGCGGCATGGCAACCGGTTGGGTGTATTTTCGTTTTTTCCACGCCAACAACGGCTGGGACCGAGCGCCTGGCTTCCGACTGCCCGCATGGATTCGTCGATCCGGCAAGGCCGCCGAAACGCCCGTTTCCGCCTCCGCCACCCGACCGATCCGCGACGCGCACAGCCTCAAAGCCGACGTCGATCGCATTCTGGACAAGATCAATAGCGAAGGCTTCGGAGCTCTGACGGACGACGAGAAACAGACCCTCGACGACGCCAAGGCTCTCCTCAGCAAGCGCTAAACCTCCCGCCGCCACCGTCGCCCGAGCCGGTCATCACTATTTTCGAAACATTTGCGCCCAACCCGCTACTAACACTTGCAGTCACCTCTCATTTGTTGCCCGTGAAACCACGCCTCCGCCCCGTTCTGCCCAGCCTCCTGCTCTTTCTCTCGGTCACCGGCCTAATTGCGGCGACCCCTGATCGCGAGCTCAAGACCACGCCGCTCATGAAGCTGGAGACCCGCACGCTGGTGCAGATGCTTGAGCACTTCCATTACAACAAGGACGGCGTCAACCCCTCCCAGTATGCCGACATCGTGACCGGCTACATGCAGGAGCTCGATCCGCAGCGCCTGTTCTTCACGCAGAGCGACGAACAGACCTTCCGCCGCCAATACGGACCGCGCCTCGAGACCGACCTGGCCTACCTCGGCAACATCGACGCCGCGTTCGACATCTACAAGGTCTATGAACAGCGCGTGCAGGCACGAATCTCATGGATCTTCGAGCAACTCCCCGGTGAATTCGACTTCACCGCCGACGAATCCTACGCCCCCGACCGCAGCAAGAGTCCTTTCCCGGCCAACGCCCAGGAAGCCGACAACATCTGGCGCAAGCGCCTCAAATACGAGATGCTCCACGACATGGTCGCCAAGAAAACCGCGGACGAGGCCAAGACCACCCTCCGCAAGCGCTACGAACGCATGCTGAAAAACATGGGCGACACCGAGACCTCCGACATCCAGGAAACTTTTCTCACCAGCCTGACCCGGATGTATGATCCGCACTCCGACTACTTCTCGGCCGACACCTACCAGGATTTCAGCATCCAGATGAAGCTGTCGCTCGTCGGTATCGGCGCCGTGCTCGGCATCGAGGAGGACGGCTACTGCATCGTGCGCGAAGTCGTGGCCGGCGGTCCGGCCTTCACCAGCGGCCAGATCAAGGTGAACGACAAGATTGTCGCCGTGCAACAGGAGGGGGCCGAATCCGTCGAGGTCATTGGCATGAAGCTCCGCCGCATCGTGGACATGATCCGCGGCGCCAAGGGCACCAAGGTCACGCTCACCGTTCTCCCCCGCGACGCGGCCGACGCCTCGCAGACCAAGCAGGTCCACATCGTCCGCGACGTCATCAAGCTCAACTCCGCCCGCGCCAGCGCCTCGGTTTACGACCTTCCCGGCGCCAATCCCGGTGAGACCGTGCCGGTGGGCGTCATCGCCCTCCACTCCTTCTACGACGGCTCGCCCGACGATGCAGCGCCCGAGGACGTGCGCAACACCGCCTCGCAGGACGTCGCCGAACTGATCGCCAAGCTCAAGTTCGAGGGCATCCAGGCAATCGTCATCGACCTGCGGCGCAACGGCGGCGGCCTGCTCACCGAAGCCGTCAACCTTACCGGTCTCTTCATCAAGTCGGGCCCGGTGGTGCAGGAGCGCGACTTTCAGGGTCAGGTCTCCGTGGACAGCGACAACGACAGCAGCATCGCCTACGACGGCCCGCTCGCGGTGCTGACCTCGCGCTTCAGCGCGTCGGCTTCCGAGATTTTCGCCGGTGCCCTCCAGAACTACGGCCGTGCCGTCATCATCGGCGACAGCTCGACACACGGCAAGGGCACCGTCCAAGCCGTGCTGGAGATGAAGAACTTCCTGCCCCGCCTGAGCCAGGAAGTCGGCAACACCGGCGCCGCCAAGCTCACCGTGCGCAAATTTTACCTGCCCAACGGTGCTTCCACGCAGAAGAAAGGCGTTACTCCCGACATCGCATTGCCTTCGATCGACGACTTCCTGCCCATCGGTGAGGGCACCCTGCCCCGCGCGCTCGTGTGGGACGAAATCAGCCCGAGCGCCTTCACCGGCAAAGCGCTCGATCAGACTTTCGTCCAACCCCTGCTTGAAGCCAGCCGCTCGCGGCAGGATTCCCTGGATGAATTCGCCTACCTGAAGAAGAACATCGACTGGTTCCGCGAAAAACAGGAGCAAAAGGCCATCTCACTCAACCTCGACCGCCGCCTCGCCACCAAACTGGCTGACGAAGAGTTTAAGAAGACGATGAAGGCCGAGGCCGAGCGTCTGTCGCAGGGCAACTATGCCTCGCGTGAAATCAAACTCGACTCCGTCCTCAAGGCCGAGGCCGCCGGCCTCGCGCCCGCTCCAAACCTCGACGAAGGCGACACCGACGCCGAATCCGAGGACGACGACGCTCGCGCGAAGTTCGACGTGCATCTCCGCGAAACGCTCCGTGTGGTTGGCGACGCCCTCCGCCTGGGCAGCGGCTCGCTGATCTCCGCCGAGACCCAGACGCCCGTCGCCCTACACAAAGGCTGACAGATAGCGGTCGCGACCGGTCAGGTCTCGCATTGACTCCGTGCGGACGTAGCCGCACGCCGTAGCCGCCTTAAGCAGCCGGGCATGCTGCGCGATGCCGGTCTCACATGCCAAAAGTCCGCCCGCCGTCAGGAACGGCCGGGCTTGGCGGATGATGAGTTCCAGGTCGGCACAGCCCTCCTCGCCCGCCAGCAAGGCGCCACGCGGTTCGTGCTCGCGCACTTCGGGCGTGGCTTCCGCCACTTCCGCATCCGTCAGATAAGGGGGGTTGGCCACGACCAGGTCGAACTTGTCTCCGCCCGGCACCGCCGAGAACCAGTCGGAAATCTGTAGGCGCACCCGGTCGCCCAAGCCGAGCGCCTGGGTGTTTTCCGTCGCCAACGCCAGCGCGTCCGCACTCTTGTCTACGGCGGTCACCCGCGCCGCCGGATACTTCGTCGCGAGCGCCAGGGCCAGCGCGCCCGTGCCGGTGCCGAGATCGAGGATCGACGTCGGAGCCGTCCCGAGTTTCGCGCCAACCAGCTCCACCAAGTATTCCGTCTCCGGCCGCGGGATCAGCGCGCGTCGGTCCACCTTGAGCTTCAGGCCGCAGAATTCCGCTGAACCCAGGATGTATTGGAGCGGCTCGCGGTTGCCGCGGCGTTTCACCAGCGGACGGACCAGCTCCAGTTCCGCTTCGGTCAGCGGTCGCTCGAACTGCAGGTAAAGCTGCATGCGCTTCAGGCCGAGCGCATGGCCGATCAGCAGCTCGGCGTTGAGCCGGGCGCTATCGACCCCGCGTTTGTCGAAAAACTCCGTCGTGCGCTTGATAATTTCGAGGACGGTCAGCATGACGTCAGTCTTCGTCGCCTCCTGCGCGTGTATGGACCGGCACCGGCCCGCCCGTGAGTTCGGCCAGCTTTTCGGCGAAATCGGCGCGCTGTAGCGCCGTGATGACGGGATCGAGATTGCCCTCCATGATCGCCGGCAGGCTGTAGAGCGTGAGCCCGATGCGGTGGTCGGTCACGCGGTTCTGCGGAAAATTGTAGGTGCGGATGCGCTCGCTGCGTCCGCCGGTGCCGATCTGCCCACGGCGCTGTGCGGCGTACTTCGCCTGCTCCTCCTCCTCCTTCAGCTTCAGCAACCGCGAACGCAGCACGGCCATGGCCTGGGCCTTGTTCTTCTGCTGCGAACGGCCGTCGGCGCAATAGACCATGAGTCCGCTCGGTTTGTGCACGATGCGTACGGCCGAATCGGTGGTGTTGACGCCCTGGCCACCGGGACCGCTGGCGCGCATCACGCTGATGTCGAGATCCTGAGGGTCGATCTGCACGTCCACTTCCTCCGCCTCGGGCAGCACGGCCACGGTGATGGTGGAGGTATGGATGCGTCCGTTGGCCTCGGTGACCGGGATGCGCTGCACGCGATGGACGCCGCTCTCGTATTTGAGCTGCTTGTAAACCTCCTGACCGGTGACGAGGAAGATGATCTCCTTGAATCCGCCGCGGTCCGACATGCTGGAGCTCATGGGCTGGATCTTCCAGCCGCGTCCCTCGGCGTATTTGCTGTAGAGGCGGAACAGGTCCGCAGCGAACAGGCTGGCCTCGTCGCCGCCCGTGCCCGCGCGGATTTCCATCACGGTGTTGCGCGAGTCGGACGGCTCCGGTGGGATCATCGCTTGGAGCACCGCCTGCAGCAGGTCCTCGCGCCGACGCTCCAGTTCGGGCACCTCCTGCTGGGCCAGCTCGCGCAATTCGGCGTCGGCCCGCGGGTCCTTGATCAGTCGCGCATGCTCCTCCAAGTCGACGCCCAGTTGCATGAAGACGCGATGGTTGTCCACCAACTGCCGCAGGGCCTGCTGCTCGCGCGTGATATCGGCGGCCTTGCGCGGGTGGCTGTAAAACGAAGGGTCCGACATCTGCGCATCGAGTTCGTCGAGGCGGCGCTGAAACGGTGTGATGGGAGGAAGCTGATCCATGCGGACGGAGGGAGACGGAGGGGAAATTGCGAATTGCACAAGCCGCGAGCGGCGGCTTAATCAACGGCCAAACGAGCACGGCGTCACGCCGGCTAATGGAAAACCTTTTTGATGGCCTCGACCCTCTTCACTCAGAACATCATCGCCTGTGTCTGGGACTTTGACAAGACTTTGATCCCGGCCTACATGCAGGTCCCGCTTTTCCGTCGCTATGGCATCGACGAGCCGACGTTCTGGACCGAGACCAATGCTCTCGCCAGCCACTACAAGAAACGCGGCTACAACATCTCACCGGAGATCAGCTACCTCAATCACCTGCTCACCTACGTGATCGCCGGCAAGATGTCCGGCCTGAACAACCAGATCCTGCGCGAATGCGGCCGTGAGATCGAGTTCTACCCCGGTCTGCCGAAGTTTTTCGAATCGTCCCGCGCCTGGGTTAAGGCCAAGCCCGAATACGCCAAGCACGAGATCCAGCTCGAGCACTACGTCGTGAGCACCGGCCTCGCCGAGATGATCCGCGGCAGCGCGCTGGCGCCCTACATCGACGCCGTGTGGGCCTGCGAATTCATCGAGAACCCGCTCCAGCCCGGCTTCCTCAAACAGAACGAGCTGGGCCTGGAGGCCGCCGCCGAGATCGCGCAGATCGGCGTGATGATCGACAACACGACCAAGACGCGCGCCATCTTCGAGATCAACAAGGGCACCAACCGCAATCCCGCGATCGACGTGAACGCCAAGGTCACCCCCGAGGACCGCCGCATCCCGATCCAGAACATGATCTACATCGCCGACGGCCCGAGCGACGTGCCGAGCTTTTCCGTCGTCAAGAAGGGCGGCGGCAAGACCTACGCGGTCTACAACCCCGCCGTCCGCGCCGAGTTCGAGCAGAACGACCGTCTGCGCCAGAACGGCCGCATCGACCACTACGGCCCGGCCGACTACTCTGAAAACAGCCCGACCACGCACTGGCTGCACCTGCAGATCGAGAAGATGTGCGACCGCGTCGTGGCCGACCGCGAAGCCGCCGTTGCCGCGCGCGTCGCCAAGCCGCCCCGCCACCTCAGCACCCCACCCGTGCCCGAAGGCGGCAAGGCGCCGAAGCAGACGTCATTTCTCGAATGAGTGCGGAGCGCGCGTCAGCGCGCCGCCCGCCGCCAATCGCCGGACTGATAGTCGCGCCCCCATTCCGCCAAAAGCAAAACGCCGCCCCGAAGGGCGGCGTTTTGTCTATGGCGAGCGCGGAGCGCTCAAAGGCTGAAACGCGGCGTGAGCGTGGCGGCGGTCGTGAAGGTGAAGGTGTGCGCCGGCTCGTCGCTCGTGGCGATCGTGACCGGCTCGGCCACACGCTGCGTGTAGATCACCGGGACCTCTGGCTCCGGTGGCAGCACCAGCTCGAACTTCGGCGCATTGTGTGTCACCGCAAAATTGACGACCGTGCTCTCCAACGTGATCACTGCCGGCTTGGGCTGCGTCTGGGCCTTGGGCACCACCTTCGTCGCGACAACCTGCGCACGCCCCTTGAAAGTCTGCACGAGATTCGTGACGCGCGTGGCGTAATCGTAGCTGACGTTTGGAACCCGGCCCTTCAGCACGTTGTTCACGCCGCTGTTCCAGGCCATGGCGATGTTGAAGGGCGTGGCATCCACGCCAGCCCGCTCCAGGTTGATTCTGATCCACTCGTAGTGTCGAACGGCCACCTCGTCGGCCGCCTCACGCTGCACGGCCTGGCTGAACGGCCGCTTCGTGTGCATGCGCCAAGTGGTTGGACGGAACTGATATGGTCCCAGCTCACCAAAACGGCCGGCGCGCGTGTGATTGGTGGGGTTCTCCACCCAGTTGATGGCGCGGAGCGTTTCCCAGCGGTCGTCCGCCGCGGCCTTGATTGTAAAACCAAGGACGAGGCCCAGCAGGAGGTATCGTGTGAAGGGGCTTTTCATGTCTCAGGTGAGCCCGCAAAAAGGCCAACGTTGGGACCCGGACAAGACGCTTTTTTCTCTGTAAAAACGACTTTGCGACGGGCTGTCCCGCTTTTGACGAACCGGTTTTCTAAGTCACGAAGGCAGCCGATTTTTACGTGCCTTTCTAGCGCAAGAATTTTTCCACAAGCCTGTAAAAACCGACCCCATTTTCGGCGTGCTGACGCCGTTGTTTCAACGCGCGATCACTCAGAGCAAAGCCTCGAGATTCTTCCTACCGCTCCTGCTCACGACGAGGATCACATGCTCGTCGTCGGCCCAGGTGGCCATGGTCACGCTGCCGTGATCGGTGATCCGGGGCGCACCGCCGGTCGCCAGTCCGGGGAAGTCGCTTTTGCGCGCAAAATAGGCGTGAAACCACACGCCGTTGCGGTTGAAACACAGCTCCAGCACGTCGTGTCCGCGGCAATTGACCGTGCGGCAGCCCGTTTCGATCAGGTTGGCGAAATGGACCGGCAGCTTCTGCCCCAAGCGCGTGCCCGGGTGGTTGAGCACGGCCTGCAGTTCGTTGTTCTCATGGCCATGACCGCCGTGCGTGGCACTCATCCGGGCATCGGCCAGGGCAAACTCCGTGAGTGCCTGCGCCCGGTTCGGCCACAAGGCGACGCCCACGGTCAGCAGGAGCGCGAAGCCGGCGGCGGCACTCATCCAGACCGGATGCCGCCACCAACGCTGCTGCAACTGCGTCGGCGCGGTCACCCGGCCTCCGGCCATGATGGCGGCACGCAGGTCGGCGGGCGGAGTCACTTGCCCGAGCTTGGCGGCGACGGCGGCATCGAAGGCCTGTTGCTTGGCCAGCCAGGCGCCCAGCGCGGGGTCCTTCTTCGCCTGTTCGAGAGCGGCGCCGAACGTGGCATCACCGGAGTCCGCGCCGTTGGGTCGGTAGCCTTGCAGGATGAATTTTGCCTCCTCGTTGTTCATGAGAGTTTCCTTGCTTGTGGGTTGCTGAACGGGACCACCTTGCCTCGCGTCCCCGCCTCCTTGCGGGCCAGCGCGGCGCGGAGCTGGGCCTTGCCGCGTGACAGGCGCGACATGACTGTGCCGATCGGCACGTCCAACATCTCCGCGATCTCTTTGTAGGAAAGGTCCTGCATGTAGAAAAGAGTCAGCGGCACGCGGTAGGTCTCGTCCACTTCCTGCAAGGCCTCGACCACGAGACCGGCGTCCATGCCCGCGACCACATCCACCTCCGGCGCCGGCGGATCGGCCTCGACGGGGCCCAGGTCCTCCAATGCGCTCATCCGCCCCGACCGGCGTCGTCCGCGCAAAAACTCCCGGTAGAGCGTCGTGAACAGCCACGACTTGGCCTTCTCCACCTCGCGCAACGCATGCCCCTGCTTCGCCCAGATGAAGAACGTCTGCTGGGTGAGGTCTCCCGCATCCGACGGGCTCTTCGTCAGGCTCAGGGCAAAGCGGTAGAGCGGCGTATAGTGCGCATCCACCAACTGCGTGAACATCTCGCTTGACATGTGTGGTGGGTGGGAGACGTCACAAAGCGCTTTATTCCCATTTCCCTCTTGCCCTACCCGCCCGCCAGCATCCGCACGCGGCGGTGTTTCTGGGGGAACTGGAGCGTCACGACGGTGCCGACGCCCTGCTTGCTCTCGATGCCGACATGCCCGCCGTGGTCGCGCAGGATGCGCTGCACGATCATCAGGCCGAGCCCGTGGCCGCTGACCTTCGTCGTGTGGTAGGGCTGGAAGAGTTTGGCCAGGTCCTCGGCCTTTATGCCGCTGCCGGTGTCGGCGATGGCCACATAGACGGAATCGTCGTCGGCCCGCAGCTTGAGGTTCAGCCGGCCGCCGGGCTGCATCGCCTCCATGGCGTTCTTGATGAGGTTGAAGAACACCTGCTTCAACTGGTCCCGGTCCGCCATGATCACCGGCGTGCCGGCCGGCATCTCCACCTCGACCGCGATGCCGCGGTCGGCGAGTTCTCGCTCCTGGAAATGCAGGACCTCTTCCAGCAACGCGGGCAGGTAGAGCTCGACCAGGTCCGGCGGACGCGGACGGATGGCCTCGAGGAAATTCTTGATGATGCCGTCGAGGCGTGCGACCTCGTCGCGACAGACCTTGATCGAATCCTCCAGCGAGCGCGTCTCCCTCGAGGCCTTCAGCTTCTTGAGCTTCCGATCAATGAGCTGCAGGTGGATGGTGAGCGAATTGAGCGGGTTGCCCAGCTCATGGGCGACGCCGGCCGCGAGCAGGAGGATCGAGGAGATTTTCTCGTTCTCGATGAGCTCGGCCGTGGACTGCTTCTCCGCAGTGATGTCGGACAGGATGATCGCCTGGCGTTTGCCGTGCTCGCCGTCGGCGAAGGGCACCATGTAGAGCCGCACCAGCCGCGGCGACGG
>JAUPWC010000322.1 GCA_030916665.1 Verrucomicrobiota bacterium | reverse complement strand
CGTTTCGTATATTTCTCACGGGCCCGCTGCGGACGCACCGGCTGGGGCCGTTGTGAGCGTGCCGCCTATTCCGGCCGTCCGGCCAGCTTCCAGCGCCAGCGCTTGAAGGTGTGGAAAAGGTGCAGCCACGCAGCATGGCCGAGCGCGGCCTGGCCCTGAACCCACCAATGGGGCGGACGCCGTTGGTAGTCGCGCAGGGCGGTCAGCATTTCGCGCAGGTTGAGGTCGGCGCAAAGCCCGGCGTGGCGTTGTTCGAAATACTGGTCGGAGTGCGGAAGAAATCCCAACACGCGGGCCTCGCGGGCGGTGGGTCGGTCGTGCAGATGGCGGTATATGCCGATCACGGCCCGGGCGAATGCTTCCTCCGGCGCCTCGGCTTCAGACTGGATGGCCAGCATGCGCCCGACGAAGGCCAGCACGGCTTCCTGGAAAAGGCGGACCGCCGCGAGGTCAACGGGCCCCGTATCCTGCAACCGCACCGTCCAGCGACCGTCGCGCAGCTCGAAGCCCGCGGCCTGGCCGTGATCTGCCTGGGCCATCAGCTCGATGAGCACCTTGTGCGATTCCTCGCGGAGCAGCGGCAGCGGCGCGAAATGATTCGTGTAGGCGAAGGCTTCCCCGGCGAATGGGCGGTCACCGGCGGGCATCAGTCCGAGATAGAAACCGGTGAGCGGGGCGGGACCGGCCGGACCGCCGAGAATGTGCTCGAGGTTGCGCTGGATGGTTCCGAACCAGCCGGCATCGACGAGACCGACGGGTGCGCCCGCGACCAGCCCGACCGACTGGAGATAGGCACGGCCTTCGCGGATGCGTCGCGCCAATGCCGCCTCGTCGGCGGCGCCACGTTCGGGCGCGGTGAGCCAGTCGGCCAACGCCTCGCGTTCCACCTGCGGGAGGTTGGCCGTGGGTTCGAATGACCGGAAGCGCTCGGGTAGATGCGCGGCGGCCCAGGCCTCGTCCAGCCCGAGCGGCAGCAGACACTGGCGCAGGCTGTGAAACACCGCGTGCGGCGCGACGATGGCGCGGACGGCTTCGACCGAACCGATCTCAGCCGGACCGGAGAACAGCACGCGGGAAGCGTGGAGATAATGGCACTCCACCCCGTGCGGCTCGACGGCCTGCACGGCCTGTGCGATGCGGTGGAATATCTGTCCGTCGCGCGCCAGAAAATACAACCGCCGCAGTCCCCGGCGGCGGGCTTCGCCCAGGGTCCAGCGCACGAAACCGTAGAAGAGCGGCCCGGCGACCGTGGCGCCTGTTTCCCAGAGCACGGCATCGCGTTCGCCGGCCGGGGCGCGTTCCAATCGGGCCAGTCGCATCGCGCCGGCGAGCAGGGAGCGCCATGGCTGGGCAAATTCGCCTTCGGTGCCGCGGGTCCGGCGCTCGCGGCCGGTGAGATGGGCCGCGGTGAAATGAGTGACCGTTATGCCGAGTTCGCGTGGTTTGGCGACATCGGCGAACGGGTGGTCCCCGGCGTGACGCCAGCGGGTGAAGTCGCCGCCGGTCTGCTGTTGCGCGATGGCGAAGAGCTGGCCGGAACTTTTGTTTCCCCGGACTTCGCCGGAGATGAGCAGCAGGTCATCCGCGGTGACAACCCCTTCGCGTTCCAGCCAGGGACGCAGGATGGCGGCGGGCAGATACATGTCGGACAGGAACAGCAGGCGTCCGGCCTCGGTGCGGTCCCGTGCGAGTTGCTCGCGGGTGATCGGAATGCCATGCAGGTGGCGGGATTCGACCTCGAGTTCGGTGCGCTGGGCGATAGCGGCAGTCGCTTTGTCCCAGGAGAGAAGGGCGGTCAGCTCGCGGTAGATGTCGTCGAGCAAGACTTCCGTCCAGGGCGATTTCTTGCGGGCGCCGAGTTCGGCCGCCCAACGGGCGCGGGCGAAGCTGAATTCGTCTCCGGCGACCAGTCCCTGCTTTTTCAGCCGCACGCCGACCTGCACGAAGAGATCGCGCGGATGCGCAAAGGCGCGGGTCACGACCGTGTCGAAGACATCGTAACTGACTGTGACCGCGCTCATCCGTCCCGGTCAGCCACCGCCAGCAGATTGGGCGTGAGAATGACCTGTCCTCCGCGCGTCCAGCCGAGTTCGGCCACAAATGCCGCCCGCTGCCTCAGGCGCAGCAGGCAACGCAGCCACCAGACGATGGCGCGAGGCGTGGGCAACCAGAACAGAAAGCGGGGTCGCAGTGAAAATTCGATCGCGGTGCAGCGTGTCGTGGCGAAACCGCATTGCTCAATCAGCCCGGTCAGGCTGTCAGCAGTGAAGCTGAGGTGATGGGTGTAGTCGTTGTGGAGCCAGTAGCTGGCGATGGCCGAGGCGGCATTCGGCACCGTGCAGATCAGGCGTCCGCCGGGGCGCAGGCTCCGCGCGACCGCCTGCAGGAATGCCGGCTGGCTCTCGCGCGGCACATGTTCGAGCACATCCATGAGCAGGATCACGGCATAGGCGCCGGTTTGCGTGGCGAGGAAAGATTCCGTGCTTTCGACGTGGACCACATCGAGGTGCTGGCTCCGGGCGAAGGCGGCCTGATTCACATCCGTATCGATGCCCTGCAGGTTCTTGTAGCCCAGCGCGGCGAGATCCTGCAGCGCGTAACCACGGCCACAGCCGACATCGAGAATCGGTGCGTTGCGATCCTCCGGCAGCCAAGGGGCGAGCATGCGGTGGTGCAGCAGGCGCAGACCGTTGCGATGGGCGGCATCCTCGGGATGGTAGCGGGCGTAAAACCGGGAGTAGTCCAGGGTCATGGCCGGGAAAGGTTATCGTCGGGGCGGGCGTGCAACTGCCCGAGCAAAGCCCGCCAGCGTCCCGGTGTAAAGGGGATGAACAGTCCGCGAACCTGTGCCCTGGCGCACACCCGCAGCGAGGGAAACAGAAAGCTGCTGAGCACGCCACTGACGATGCAGCCGGTGAGCAAGGCGCCAGCGGCCCCGGTCGGCCCGAAGCGTGGGATCAGCCAGAATCCCGACAGCAGGACCGTGGCGATGTGCAGGCCGGCGGCGGCCAGGTTGAGCAGCGGCGAGGCGGACAGCAGGATGAATTGCCAGCGGGCCGAGG
>JAUPWC010000321.1 GCA_030916665.1 Verrucomicrobiota bacterium | reverse complement strand
GTCGCGAAGGAGAACACGCGGCAGTTTCCATTTCTGGTTTTTGACGGGACGGATCCGGAGACGGGTTTGCGGTGCGTCGCGTGCCAGATCTGCGAGAAGGAATGCCCTCCGCAGTGCATCTACATCGAGAAGAGCAAGGACAAGAAGCCCGACGCCACCGGCAAACCCCAGATCTACCCCGCGGTCTTCGCCATCGATACCGCCGTGTGCATGAGCTGTCAGCTCTGCGTCGAGGTCTGCCCCTTTGACGCGATCAAGATGGACCAGGTCTTCGAGATTGCCGCGACCGACCGCTTCACCGGCCTGCTCCTCAACCGCGAGCAGCTCGCCAAGCCCAACATCTACTTCCACCAGATCCACCCCGACGAAGCCGCCGAAGTGGACGCCCGCCTCAACGCCGAACGCAAAGCCGCCGAGGAGAAAGCCAAGGCTGCGGCCGCCGCCGCCGCTGCCAAGGCCGCCGCGCCGAAACCGGCCACTGCCACTCCTGTAGCCGGGGTCGCTGACCCCGGTCTTCCGGCCTCACCAAAGCCGGCTACAGACAAACCGACAGAAGGCGGGCCCACCCCATGAGCGATTTTCTCGAAGTCATCCCGCTCATCGCACGCGACTGGATCGTGGACTTGTTCCCGGCCCAGCTCCAGTGGCTCGTCCACCATCTCATCACCATCGCGGTCATCCTCACCGTCTTCGGCACCTTCTTCGCCTTCACCACCGTCGCCGAGCGCAAGCTCCTCGGTCGCCTCCAGAACCGCCTCGGCCCGAACCGGGCCGGCCTGCCGAAGCTCTCGATCCTGCCCTTTCACCTGAAGCACAAGCTCTGGGGCCTCACCCAACCCTTCGCCGACGCCGTGAAGGCCCTGACCAAGGAGGACGTCGTCCCCGACGCCGCCGACAAGGTCCTGCACTTTCTCGCCCCGGTCTGCATCGTCGCGTTCTCGCTGCTCGGCTTCGCGGTGCTGCCCTTCGGCCGCGCGCTTATCCCGGTCGAGCTCGATGCCGCGCTGCTCTACTTCTTCGCCGCCGGCACGGCCACCGAGCTGGCCATCTTCATGGCCGGCTGGGGCAGCCGGAACAAATACTCGCTGCTCGCCGCCATGCGCGCACTCGCGCAGCTCATCAGCTACGAGCTGCCGCTCATCCTCTCCGTCGTCCCCGTGGTGCTCGTCGTCGGCACGCTCTCGCTCTCGGAGATCGCCGCCGCCCAGGGCGGCTGGACGCTCGGCTTCCTCCCGCACTGGCATGTGTTCACGCCGTGGGGTTTCGCCGGCTTCATCATCTTCCTCATCGCCGCGCTCGCCGAAAGCAACCGCTCGCCCTTCGACCTGCCCGAGGCCGAGAGCGAGCTCATCGCCGGCCACCTCACCGAATATTCCGGCTTCAAATACGCGCTCTTCTTCATGGCCGAGTATTTCGGCCTCACCGCCCTCAGCGGACTCGGCGTCACGATCTTCCTCGGCGGCTGGCAGGCGCCCTTCGCCTTCCTGGAGTTCATCCCGTCCTATCTGTGGTTCATGATCAAGCTGGCAGGAATGATCATGTTTTTCATCTGGGTGCGCGGCACCTTGCTCCGCCTGCGCATCGACCAGCTCACGCGCCTGTCCTGGCAGTTCCTCGTGCCGCTGGCCCTGATCAACCTCGTCAACGGTGCCTTCTGGGCGCTCACCCCGGACTGGACCGGCGCGATGCTCGCCGCCCGCTGGGGCGTCTCTGCGGCGATTGTCGTCATCCCCTTCCTGATCCTCGGTCGTCGCCTCAGTGGCGACCGCACCCCGCGCACCTACCGCTATGCATAAATTTTCGATTTTGGATTCTCGATTCTCGATTTCCCGCCGTGTGCACCGCGGGGACAATCGGTTCGTCCAATCCAAAATCGAGAATCGAAAATCGAAAATCCTGTGATCGCCCTCGCCATCATCGCCCTCCTCACGATCGCCGCAGCCTCCGCGGCCTTCCTGCTGCGCAACCTGATCCACAGCGCGCTGCTGCTCGTGGGCGCGTGGGCGGGCATCGCGGCGTTCTACCTCTGGGCCGGGGCCGAGTTTGTGGCTTTCGCCCAGGTGCTGGTCTATGTCGGCGCCGTCTCGATGGTCGTGCTCTTCGCCGTGCTGCTCACCCGCCAGGGCGCGACAACCGCTCCGGTGGAATACGACTCTCTCAAGCGCGCCGTGCTGGGCTTCATCACCGCCGGCGGCGTGGGCGGACTCCTCTTCGGCGCCATCCTCGGCAGCCCGCTCGACGTGCACACGGCCAACCCGGCCCCGGCTGTCTCCGTCAAGGAACTCGGCCTGCTGCTCATGGGACCGCACGCCGCGGCCCTGCTCATCGTCGGCGTGTTGCTGACGGTCGCCCTGCTCGGCGCTGTGGTCATCGCGGCCGTGGACAAACCGGAGGACGCCCCGTGAGCCCGCTGCAACTCTGCCTCCTGTTCTCCAGCCTGCTCTTCTGCGTCGGGCTCGCCGGCGCGTTGTCCCGCAGCAACACCATCCTCGTACTCCTCGGCATCGAGCTGATGCTCAACGCCGCCAATCTCAACTTCATCGCCTTCTGGCGCTACGGCCCGCACCCCGAGGCCGGCACCGGCCTGCTCTTCGTCCTCTTCGCCATCGCCGTCGCCGCCGCCGAGGCTGCCGTCGGTCTGGCCCTCATCATCGCGATCCACCGGCATCGGAAAACCATCCGGCTGCAGGAGGCCAATTCCCTCAAAGGCTGACTTTCTCAACCACAGATGAACACAGATTCACACAGATGGAATGGTCCGGACCAAGGCTATCCCCGCTTTGGTCGGTATCTGTGCCCATCTGTGTCCATCTGTGGTTAAACTCATGTCTCTTTCCGCCCAGCACCTCTGGCTCATCCCCGCCCTGCCGCTCGCCGCGGCGGCGGTCTGCGCCCTGATGCCACGGTCCGGCCGCACCCTCGCCGCCGGCATTGCGATCGGCGCCATGGGCGGCTCGCTCCTGCTCTCCTGTCTGGCGCTCGCGGGTGCC
>JAUPWC010000320.1 GCA_030916665.1 Verrucomicrobiota bacterium | reverse complement strand
GTCGCTGTCTTCGTCGACGGCTGCTGGTCCGGTCTGGCTTCGCCATCCGGTCTTGTCGCCTTCGGCTCGGAACTGGCACGGCCCGCCTTCGCTTGAAGCTACGGCGCGACAAGCTGCCCCCAACACGCCATCATCCTTCGCCAATCCTACGGCCCGACGAGCCCAGCCCAAGACCAACGCCGCCTTCTGGCGCGACAAGATCGCCACCAACAAGGCCAGGGACCGCCGCGTAAATTCCGCCTTGCGGAAACGCGGGTGGGTGGTGGTTCGTGTATGGCAACACGAACTCAAGCATCGCGACGAAGCGAAGCTCCTCCGCCGGCTGCGGAAATACTTTTAACCCAGAGGACGCAGAGTTCGCAGAGAGCCAGCCAACGGCCAGATGTTGCTGGCAGTCCGCTTCGTCCGGGCCTGCTCCGCACCCTTCGTAACCGACGAGTGCTCGAATTTAGGAACCCGACACGGTGGAGCCATATCAGGATTCAAATTCTCGAAATTCAGCAGCCCGCAGCGCTGTAAAACCACCATCCAGATTGTCAGTTTTCTTTTCAGTTTCGGATGTTAAAGAATGAGCCAAGCGAACCTATTGCAATTATTTTAATGTCTCATCCAATTACTGCACTGCTTCTTACATAATAAATCCCCTCCCGGCGACAGATAGGCACTGCCAATGCTCATTAGTGCACATGGCCATTCTAAATAATCCCCGTTCGATTGTATTATCATTCCTCCTCGGAGCGGCTGTCATCTCCCAAGCTGCTCCTACTGTTTATTCGGGCAGCGACCAAGGTGCCGGCTCCGCTAGCCCCCGCCCCAACTCCGATGCCGCAGCAGCGGCCTTCGACACCGCCGCGTCCTCCTTGGGCAGTGTCAATGTTATCGACTTCGAGTCCGCTCCCCTTGGCTCGTTCACCAATCTGGTGGTCGCCCCCGGTGTCACCATCAACGGCTCCGACTACTACAGCTCCCCGCAGACCATCCGCGATCTTCCCTTCGGCACTCCGGACTCTCTGTTTGGCTACAACACGACGTTGGGCGGCGACACCTTTCTGGGCATCTATGGCGGATCAGTGACGTTCTCCTTTGCCCCGACCGTGATCGCCTTCGGCGCTTATTTCTCGGGCCTTCAGGTGGCCAGTCAGACGATCACCTACACGAGCGGTTCAACGGAGACCATCTACATCCCCAATTTGAGTAGCGGCATCGCATTTGTCGGCTTCACCGATGCCAACGCCAGCATCGCATCGATCACCGTCAACTCGCTCAACGACATCGTCGGCATTGACGACGTCCGCTATGTGACGGACGGCAATAATCGTGTGCCTGATGCTACTGCCACACTTCCGCTGCTTGGGTTGGCCATGGCCGGTCTCGCGGTGCTGCGCCGTCGTGTGCAAAGTCGATCCTAACCGGTCTCAATCGATCCTATCCAGCCCATCCCTCGCAGGATGGGCTTTTTTATTTTGCCGAATATGAGGTTCTGAGCGGCGGGTAAGCGTCCGGCCGTGGGCAATTCTGGTCCGGTCCCCTTTCGTGTCTTCCGTGTGGTTCGTGGTTCCGCTTCGTCCTTAGTTCTGCGTCTTCTGATTTGCCCGGGCAATTCACCCCCCGAGCCAAGCCGAGGGGCGTCCTCTGTATTCCAGTCGTTCTCCATTCTCCTTTCTCCGTTCTCCTTTTTCCTTTCTGCGTCATCCATCCTCCGTCCTCCGGCCCCCACCCCATGCCCCGCCCCGCTCCGCTCAGCAGCTTTCGTGTCCGCCCGCGTTTCGAACAGGTCGTCGCCGCCCCGCCCGAGACAGCGCACGCCGCCCTCCTCCGCGGGCTGGCCGAGCACGCACCGGCCCTGGTCGTGAAATCGTTCCCGGGCTTCATCGGCCTCCACCTCCCCGACGCCGAGCGCCGCCACTGGTCGCCGCGCCTCTTCCTGAGCGTGGACGCCGCGCCCGGCGGGGGCACGCGGATCGAGGGCATCTACGGTCCTGAGATCGAGGTCTGGTCGATCTTCCTCTACGGCTACCTCGGCACGGGCCTGCTCGGCATTTTCTCCGGCATCTACGGCACCTGCCAGCACCTCCTCGGCCAGCGTCCGTGGGGCCTGTGGGTCTGCGGCGGCATGTCCGTCGGCGCGCTCCTCCTCTACCTCTTCGCCCAGCTCGGCCAGAAACTCGGCGCCCACCAGACCTACCGCCTGCACGAGGCCTATACCGCCGCCGTGGGCGACCTCGCCCCCAAGGCCTGATCGGCGAGCGGAGAATTCAACCAGAGCGTTTCAAATCAACCCCGATTTCGGTTTTGCGCCGCATTGGTGTAGCCCTGCGCGGAAGCGCAGGGACAGAGAATCGCGACTGCACGCAGAAATCCCGCTGCTCCCGCAGCGGGCCACACCGGCTATCGCGGAATCCAGGATTAAACCGTAGCTGCGTTGGAACGCAGTCCCTCGACAGGCTCGGGACCTTGAGCTTGTCGAAACGGCGACAACGTGGGCTTCTTCGGACCACGCTTTCGTCCCGCATCCGCAGGACTCAAGTGCGGCTGCACC
>JAUPWC010000319.1 GCA_030916665.1 Verrucomicrobiota bacterium | reverse complement strand
AGTCCGACACCGCCATGCGCGGCTCCATTGCCCATCCCGAGGGAAAGAAGTAAGCTGAATTTGCCGACGTCCCCCGCCTTCCCCTTGTCGCCATGAAATGGGTCCAACTGCTGCTCGATAACATCTGGGCCGTCATCATCATCGGCGGTGTCCTGTTGCAGTTGTTTCAGGCCATCACGAAGAAGAAGGGCGGGGACGAGTCGGCACCCGGACAGCCTGAACAGTCCAAGGAGTTTGAGTTCGACGACCCGGAGCTGGCCGAGCGCACCCGAAAGATCCGCGAGGAAATCCAGCGGAGGATCGCCCAGCGCCAGCGTGGCGGCACCGAACAGGAGAGGGCTCCCGTTCCGGAGCCCTCCGCGATGGAGTCGGATGTGCCGCCGCCGATCATCCGGGAAGTGGTGGCGCCGGTCCCGCAATCGCCGCCGATGCGCAGCGGTTCCCGGCTGGATGCGCAGCGTCAGGCCGAGATTTTGGAGCAACAGGCCGCGTGGCAGGAAAAGCTGACCGAAGCCAAGCGCATGAAGGAGTCTGCCTCGAAACGCACCGAGTTTGAGGAAGCCACGGCCGATCACAGCGCCGCGAAACGGACGGCCACCCGCGCGACGGTAGTTGGCGACCTGCGCAGTCCCGAGGCCCTGCGCCGCGCCTTCATTCTGAGCGAAGTGCTCGGTCCGCCGGTGGCGTTGCGAAAGTGACGGCTCGGACCACCATGGGCGGGGTTCAGGTCGCCGCGAGCGCGGCCTTGCGAAACGATTGACTCAGTGTGACCTGCTCCGAATGAGTCCGATTAAGGCGGCGGCTCAATGAAGAAGAAGCCATATTCCTTGATCGGCACATCTTCGCGTCGACCATTCAGCTCAATTGCCAGATTGGCGGGATTGTCCACGGTCACCTTGATTTTATCGGTGTAGCGAACAATCCGGGACTCCCCGGCGTTCAGCGTGACGAGACCGTCGAGCAATACCTCCGCGTTGGCCACACGGGCGACCTTCACGCGCACCGGGCCCCGGGCGATGACAGTCAGCACGTTCGCCTTGGCGTTGGCGATCTGCGTGGCCGGGGTCTCCGGAGCGGGCTCGGCCGGCTTCGCGGGTTTGCCCGTAAATAGCACGTTGATCAGAAGAATGATGATGACGATGACGACGAGAGCGCCGCCGCCCAGCAGGCCGAACTTGATCAGCATGGCCTTGTCGTTGGCGGGGCCGCCGCCGACTTTTTCGCCGGTGTCGCTGGAGTCGGTCTTGCGCGGCTCGGCGCCGAAGTCCACGCGGCCGAGCGGTTCACGGTGCTCGCGGCGG
The DNA here is from genome assembly GCA_030916665.1 of Verrucomicrobiota bacterium. Lineage (GTDB taxonomy): Bacteria > Verrucomicrobiota > Verrucomicrobiia > Opitutales > Opitutaceae > Lacunisphaera. The sequence goes on along the minus strand of JAUPWC010000319.1, from coordinate 10,364 downwards.
GCGGGCTTGCTCTCGCGACCGAGGGAAGTCTCAACCTCACTCACGATGCGCTCGGCATCCATCTCAAGATAACGGGCGTAAGTGCGGACGAAGCCGCGGATGTAGAGGGGCGGCAGGTCGATGTCGAAGGAGTTGGCCTCGAACTTCTGCAGGTAGTCGCCGCGGATCTTGGTGTGCTCGGCCGCCTCGCGGATGGAAAGGCCCTTCCGTTTCCGTGCCTCCTCGAGTCGTTCGCCGATGGTCTGCATGGGAATTGAGTTAGGAAAGGCGGCGGGTCATGTCACCACGAAACGCGTGCGGGACGCGAAATTCGGCATGAAAGTCGCGCCGGCTCACGGCTGGTAGGTGTCGAGGTCCACGAGAATCTCGCGCGGCGAGGAGCCGTTTTCGGGGCCGACGATACCCTTGTCCTCCATGAGGTCCATGATGCGGGCGGCGCGGTTGTAGCCGATGCGGAGCTTGCGCTGGAGGGTCGAGGTGGAGGCGCGGCGTGTGGCCTTGATGACATCAAAAGCCTGCATGAACAGTTCCTGGTCGTCGCCCAAGTCGTCGCTGCCGCCTTCCTCCTCGTCGTCTTCCTCCTTGGCGGCGCGGTCGATCTGCTGCTGGACCGACTGGGCGTATTGGGGCGGGCCGTTGCGCTTCAGGAACTCGACCAGCTCTATAACCTCATCGTCGGCCACGAAGGCACCCTGGGCGCGCACGAGGCGCGAGCTGCCGGGGGGCGAGAAGAGCATGTCGCCGCGGCCGATGAGCGTGTCGGCACCCTTGGTGTCGAGGATGGTGCGGGAGTCCACCTGCGAGGCGACCTGGAAAGCGATGCGCGAGGGAAGGTTGGCCTTGATGACGCCGGTGATGACGTTCACCGACGGGCGCTGGGTGGCGATGATCAGGTGAATGCCGGCGGCGCGGGCGAGCTGCGCGAGGCGGGCGATGCTGGTCTCGATCTCGGCCGGGTTGACCATCATGAGGTCGGCCAGCTCGTCGATGATGGCGACGATGTAGGGCAGGCGGTCGGGGATTTCGATCTCCTCGGCGACGCCTTCCAACTCGGCCTGCTGCTCGGTGGGCGGGAACTCGGCGGCCTTGGGGTCCTTCTTGCGGTTGTTGAAACCGGTGATGTTGCGGACGTTGACCTTGGCGAAAATCTGGTAGCGCTGCTCCATCTCGCTCAACAGCCACTTGAGCGCGCCCGGTACCTTTTTCGGCTCGGTGACGACCGGGATGAGCATGTGGGGGAGGCTATTGAAAATCTTCAGCTCGACGACCTTCGGGTCCACCATGATCAGGCGCAGGTCCTTCGGGCTCTTCGAGTAGAGGATTGAGGCGACAATGGAGTTGATGCAGACCGATTTGCCCGAGCCGGTGGCACCGGCGATGAGCAGGTGGGGCATCTTGGTGAGGTCAGAGACGAGAGGCTTGCCGGATACGTCTTTGCCGAGCGCGATGGGAATCTCGGCCTTGGCCCCGACCCAGTCCTCGCTCTCGAGGATCTCGCGCATGCCGACCGGCGTGGGCTTTTGGTTGGGCACCTCAACACCGACGGCGGCCTTGCCCGGGATGGGGGCGAGGATGCGCACGGACTGAGCGCGCATGCCGAGGGCGATGTTCTTGTCGAGGCCGGAGATTTTTTCGACGCGCACACCGGCGGCGGGGACGACCTCGTAGCGGGTGATGACGGGGCCGACGTGGATTTCACCCAGCGTGACCTCGACCCCGAACTCACTGAGGATGCGGAGAAGGTTTTCGGCGTTCTGGCGATGTTCCTCCTCGCTGTTGCCTTCCGCTTTCACCTGTTCACGGAGGAGCTTGAGAGGGGGAAACTCGTAGTCTTTGTCGTCACTCTGCGGGAGCGTGACCTTGGCTTTTTTGGTCTCCTCGGGCTTGACGATGTTGAGTTCGAGTTTGCCGGCGGCCACGGCGAGGTCCTTGGGATCGGTGGCGGTCTTGCTTGCGGCAGCCTTGGCCGGAGCAGGTGCGGGTTGCGGCGGAGCAGCGACTGTCTTGGCCGGCTTTTCGGGCTCGGGAGTGGGTTTGGATGCAGCGGTGGGGATGAACTTGGGTTTCTCGGCGAGCGGGTCCTCCGTCTTGGGCACGACCATCTTTTTGCTGGTGCCGGCGTTGATCGCGGGGGCGGCGACCGTTGCCGCCGCGACGGTCTCGGCCTGCTTGGCCTTGGCGGCCTCCTCACGCTGCTTGCGACGCTCCTCGGCGAGGGCGGCCTTGAGCGCGACGCGCTTCTTGCGCCACTCGGACAGGGCGAGGAGCAGTCGCTCAAACTCCATGCCGATGTCGCGCGTGAAGATGAAGAGCATGGCGGCGAGATAGACGCTGCCGAGAACCAGACCCGAACCAAACGGTCCGAGCAACGCACCGAAAATGTCGCGATAGAAAACCTTGCCCAAGGCGCCGCCGGGCCCCTCCTGGTAATAATCCAGGTCGGTAAAGAGAGTACTCTGCATGTCCAGCAACGAGGCGCCCGTCACCACGGCGATGATCAACGCCACGGACCGCGTCGCCGTCAGGTGGCGGGCTCGCAGCATGTAGATGTAGGTCATCCAGAACAGGAATGCCGGAATCAGCCAGCCGGCGGCGCCGAGCAACCACACGCTTCCGGCCGAGTAGAGATCGCCGATGATGCCGAGGCGCTTGATGCCGTTGGGGACAAATTCGCGCTGTTCCATTTTGCCCTTAACCACTTCGCTGCTGCCGCCACTGGTGTGGACACTGCTCTCCGCCGGCAAATAGTAGAAGAGCCAATAGGAAATCAGCACAGCCAAAGCGAGGCACAGCAAAGCGGCCAACAGGTTCCGGTTGTAGCGCGGACCCTCGAACGAGGGCGTGTCTTTGTCCTTTGGATTTGCTCTGTCCGCTTTGGGCATTTTCAGTGTGACCGAATTTATTGCAGGTTCATAGGCTCGGAGGGTCAATGTAAAAGCCCCCGCCAAGAATTGCGCAAACCGTTTGTCTCCAAAGCATGACACCACTTCTCAAATTCAAGCCAGTCTATCAGGAACGCGTCTGGGGCGGTCGCGGCCTCGAGTTGTTTCTCGGTCGCAAACTGCCCGGTTCCACGCCGATCGGCGAGAGTTGGGAACTGGTGGACCGCGTGGAAGCGCAGTCGTTGGTGGAAGGCGGACCGTGGTCCGGTCGCTCCTTGCGCGAACTGATGACGGCGCGCGGTGCCGAGATCATGGGACCGTCGTGGCCGCAGAACCGGCCGTTTCCGATCCTGGTGAAGTGGCTCGATTGCCGCGAGCGCCTGAGCCTGCAGGTGCATCCGCCCGCCAGCATCGCCGCGAAACTCGGCGGCGAACCCAAGACGGAAAACTGGTATGTTGCCCGGGCCGAACCCGGTGCGGCCGTGCTCGCGGGGCTCAAGCCCGGAGTGGACTCCGCAGTGTTTCGCGAGGCGCTCAAGGACAACTCTGCCGAGTCGCTCGTGCACCGGTTGCCGACGCAGGCGGGAGATTCGCTGCTGATCCACAGCGGGGTGATGCACGCGATCGACGGCGGAAACATGATCCTCGAGATCCAGCAGAACTCCGACACGACCTACCGGGTTTATGACTGGGGGCGCGTGGGCCTCGACGGCAAACCGCGCGCGATGCATGTCGAGCAGTCGATGGCTTCGCTGGAAGCCAACACGGCGCCCGCGCCCGCGCTGGTGCGCACGGTGGAGAAGACCGTGGTGTTGGCGGAGTGCCGGGAGTTCCACATTACGCGTCATCGGCTGGGGCGCGGCGAAAATTTGAGCTTCAATCCCGGCGAGCAGGCGCGGATTTTTTCCGTCGTGGGCGGCCGGCTCACCGCCGGCGAGGTCTCGCTGACGTTGGGCGACAACGCTTTGCTGCCGTTTGCCGGGAAGTTTGTCTTCACCGCCACCGAGGACAGCCAAGTGCTGGTCACGGACGGATTCAGCTCGCTTGAAAAAGCAAAAGCGTGAGGTAATTTCCGCCCCTTTTCATGAGCGAGAACAGCCAGACCGAAACCACCCAGCCCAACCCAGCGCCCGCCGGAGCGACCACTGAGCCGGCACCGGCTCCAGCCACGCCCGGCCTGGAGGAGCAGCTCGCGGCCGCGAAGAAGGAAGCCGCAGCCAACTACGACCGTTACACGCGGGCCGTGGCGGATCTGGAGAATTTCCGCAAACGCACCGTGCGCGAGAAGGACGAGCTCCGGCAGTTCGCCGCTTCGGGGGTGATGGAGGACATCATCCCGATTCTCGACAATCTAGGCCTGGGCCTCGGTGCGGCGAAGCAGCAGACCGACGTGAAGGCGATCACCGACGGCATCACGCTCGTGCTGGAGCAGTTCAAGAGCACGCTCGCCAAGCACGGGCTCAAGGAGATCAACCCGCAGGGCCAGGCCTTTGATCCCAACCTGCATGATTGCATCTCGCACCAGCCCAGCGCGGAGGTGCCCGAGGAGAAGGTCAGCCTCGTCGTGCGCCTGGGCTACTCGCTGAACGGACGCCTGCTGCGCCCGGCTTCGGTCGTGGTTTCCAGCGGTCCGGCCAAACCCGCGGAGGCGAAGAACTGACCATGGCCGCCGGACAAAAGCAGGATTACTACGAGCTGCTCGGCGTGGCGAAGAACGCCAGCGAAGAGGAGCTGAAGAAGGCCTACCGCAAGAAGGCCGTGCAGTATCACCCGGACAAAAACCCCGGCAACAAGGAGGCGGAGGAGATGTTCAAGAAAGTCTCCGAGGCCTACGAGGTGCTCAAAGATGCGGACAAACGCTCGGCCTACGACCGCTACGGTCACGCGGCGTTCGAGCAACCCGGTGCCGGTCCGCGCGGCGGTGGTGGCTACGGTGGCGGCGGCTTTCACGATCCGTTCGACATTTTCCGCGAGGTCTTCGGCCAGCGCGGCGGCGGGGCCGGCGGCATTTTCGATGAGTTTTTCGGCGGCGGAGAGGGTAACGGCGGCGGCTCGGGCCGCGGGTCCGACTTGCGCTACGATCTCGAGATCACGCTCGAAGAAGCCGCCAAGGGCGTGGAGAAGGAAATTTCCTTCCGTCGTGCCGGCGGCTGCAAGCACTGCAGTGGCTCGGGCGCCGAGCCCGGGTCGAAAAAGACGACCTGCCCGACCTGTCGCGGTGCGGGCCAAGTGACGACGTCGCGTGGTTTCTTCCATGTTCGCCAAGTGTGCCCGACGTGCCATGGCTCCGGTTCGCGCTTCGAAAAAGTCTGCGCGAAGTGCTCCGGCGAGGGACGCGTACAGGAAACGGCCAAGATCAACGTCCGCATTCCGCCCGGGGTGGACACGGGTTCCAAGCTGCGCTCGACCGGCAACGGCGAAGCGGGCGCGATGGGCGGATCGGCCGGCGATCTCTACATCGTGATCGTCGTGAAGGAGCACGAGGTGTTCGAGCGCCAGGGCGACGACCTTTTCTGCGAGATGCCCATCAAATTCACACTCGCGACCCTCGGCGGCACGGTCCAGGTGCCGACCATGGAGGGCAAGGCGACGCTCAAGATCCCCGCCGGCACGCAGTCGGGCACGACCTTCCGCCTCAAGGGGCGCGGCATGCCGCAACTGCGCGGTGGCGTGCAGGGCGACCAGCTCATCCGCGTCCACGTCGAGGTGCCGACCTCGTTGAACTCCGAGCAAAAGCGCAAGCTGGAGGAATTCGCGCAGGCCTGCGGGGACGCCGACGAGCCGGTCTCGAGGAGCTTCTTCGAGAAGGCGAAGAAGTTTTTCTAAGCGCCGGCCCTCGCTGTGGCCGGAGCGCGTGAGCGGGCGAAAACGAGCCCGAACAGGCGCTTCAGGCCCAGATGATAGAGCGCGAGGATGAACAGCATGCCGGCAAAGGCATAAATCAGACCCTCCGCGGTCGTAGGAACGGCGGGCTGATAAACACCCGCCGTGGCCCGGGCGATGCCGGTGTCGAGATGGCGCAGAAAAACGAACGGACGCTCCCACAGCGCGGCCTGCAGCAGGGCGTCGTGGGCGGTCTGGAGTGCGGTGACGCGTTCGTCGGAGTCGGTCATGACTCCGCCAAGATTGGCCACCGCGGAATCGGCATTGGCGGCTGTCTGGCTGATGAACTGATCGAGCGTGAGGCCGGCTTGGTCGGCGGTTTTCTGAAAAGTGGCGAGCTGCCGACGCGCTTCGTCAAGATGTCCGCCGAGACGCTGCAGGTATTGCTGCATGAACTCCGGGCCCTGCGAGAACAGGGCCGCCCCGACGACGCAAAGGATGCGGTCGGTAAGGCTGTCAAAGATGCTGAGGAATCCCCGGCCGGACTTCATGCCGCGATCGTGCGCGGATTCACCGCGCACGCAAGCCGGGGCATCAGAGCACCGTGCCGAACAGAAGCGAGTGGACGGAAATGTTTTTGACGAAGTTCTGCCGTGCCTCGCCGGTGCGGTTGACCCATCCGTCCACCGTGATCAGCGCCCCGGGCAGGCCGCTGGCGGCGGCGAACTGCAGTTCCTGGCTCGCGACGACGTGGTCGAGGTTGCTCATAGTGCCGCCGATGTTGCGCCAGGTTTTTTCGTGGGACTTGGGCAGCAGGGCCATGCCGTTTTGGGTGGCGGCGGCGGTGAGGCCGGTGATTTCCGTCTTGGCGTTCGGACTGCCCTTGCGGCCCATGGTGTTGAGATCACCGAGGGCGATCAGCCTGGCCTGGCCCTGGGCTTCGGGCAGCTTGGCGAGCGCCCTTTGGAGGCTCCAGATCTTGCCGAACATGGTCTGGCGGTTCTTGTAGGCGACCGCGTCGGTGCCACTGTCGGTGTGAAGAAACAACAGGTTGTGGAACACGTCGGCCGACTTTTCGCGGACGCTGAGCAGGCCGCCGGGCCGGAGGCGGTTGTTGCCGACCTGCATCTCGCGACGCTGGGTGAAGAGCACTTGGGCGAATTTTGAGCGCCGCCAACCGACCAAGATTTCGATACCTTGGTCGGAGTCGGTGAAGGCGAAGTCGTAGTCACTGAACTTGTCGCTGCGCACGAGGCGGCGGGCGGCGTCTTTGGCGAGGAACTCGAGAATCCCGATCACGTCGGGGTCATGGCCGGCGATGAGAGCGCTGACCGCACGGGCACGCTGGGGCGTGTAGTTGAAGCGTTTCACGTTCCAGCAGGCGAAGGTGAAGCTCATGATGAACTCCTAGGTTGGTGGTTGCGGCCCGTTGAACGGAGCAGAGCCTGCCGGCCGCGGTGATCTCGCGCCAGAGGATTTATCTTTGTGACGAAATAATGCGTGCCACCGCCGCGCGGCCCGCCCTAAATAGGCGGATGCGAGTCGTGATTTTGGGTTCTGGAAGAGGCAGCAATGCCGAGGCGATCCTGCTGGCGCAGCAGGCCGGCCGGCTGGGTGCAGCGCGGGTCGTGCAGATCCTGTCGGACAAGCCGGAGGCGGGCATTCTGGCGCTTGGGGCGTGCTTCGGTGTGCCGGCGAAATTCGTGGATCCGGCGCCCTTTAAGACGAAGTTGGAAGGCGAGGGCGAGGGACGATTCATCGCTGCGGTGCGCGAGGCGCAGCCGGATCTGATCGTGCTCGCGGGCTTCATGCGCGTGCTCAAGGCGGGTTTTCTGGGCGCGTTTGCGGGCAAGATCATCAATTTGCACCCGAGCCTGCTGCCGGCGTTTCCGGGGTTGGATGGTATCGGGCAGGCGTTCCGAGCGGGTGTGAAGGAAGCCGGTTGCACGGTCCACGAGGTGACGCTCGAAGTGGATGCCGGGCGAATCATCGAGCAGGCGCGCGTGCCAATCGAGCCGGGCGAAACCATCGAGTCGTTGACGGCCAAAGTGCATGCGGCCGAACACAAGTTACTGCCGGCGGTGATCGCCCGGCTGAGCCACGGAGGGAAATGATCATGGCCACCGTTTTTGAGTTCAAAGTCGAAGTGGCACTCGGCGCCGTCCCGGTGATCGAGGATCTGCTGGCCGAACGGGAGGAACAGCACCTGATGGTGCTCGAAGACAAGCCCTCGGGCCGGGCTTGGCTGACGGGGTATTTCGACTCACGGGAGGCTGCGCAGGCGTCATGGAAGGGCTTTGCCCCGCTCATGGACCCCGAGTGGTTGGCGATCGAGCCGGGTATCAGCGAACTGGCCGACAAGGATTGGAAGGAGAGCTACAAGGAGCACTTCAAGGCCTGGAAGTTCGGCCGGCTGCATTGGGTGCCGGTGTGGGAGCGCGAGGCCTTCCGGCTGCCTGAGGGCGAGGAAGTGCTCTGGCTGGACCCCGGCATGGCCTTCGGCACCGGCAACCACGAGACGACACGGCTGGTCGTGGAGCGGTTGGTGAAGCTGGCGGACGAGAAGGGCGTCGGCGGACGGGTGATCGATGCCGGTTGCGGCTCAGGAATCCTGGCGTTGTCGGCCGCGAAGCTTGGCTACGCCCAAGTGGCGGCCTTCGACAACGACCCTCTGGCTGTGGATGTGAGCCGGGAAAATGCCTCCCTCAACGGACTGAACGGGCGCGTTGACTTTTACGTGGGCGATTTGGTGGCTGGACTGGCCGACCGGCAGGCTGAATTGGTGCTAGCGAACATCCAAGCTGACGTGCTCATGCGGTTTGCCCGTGAGTTGCTGGAATCAGTCGCCCCCGGTGGCGCGCTGGTGCTCAGCGGCATTCTGGCCACCGAACTCGCCCAAGTGCGCGAAGCATTTGCTGCGCAAGCGCCCGGTTGGCGCGTGGATGCGCGCGTGATGGGCGAATGGAGTGATCTGGTGCTAAGCCGGACCTGAACTTCAGAAGAGGTCGGTCGGGGTGCGCGACAGGAAGTCTTCCATGTAGGCCGTGGTGGCCTTGCCATCGATGAAGACGGGGTCGCTCATGATCGCCTTGTGCAGCGGGATAGTGGTTTTGATGCCGCGCACGAGGTATTCGCTGAGAGCACGGTAGGTGCGCTGCAGGGCGATTTTACGGGTGTCGCCGTAACAGATCAGCTTGCCGATCATGGAATCGTAGTATGGCGGGATGGTGTAACCGCTATAGGCATGCGAATCCACGCGCACGCCGTGACCGCCGGGGGCGTAATACAGCGAAATGGTGCCGGGGGAAGGGGCGAAGTTGCGGGCGGGGTCTTCAGCGTTGATGCGGCACTCGATCGCATGCTTCTCGAACTTGATGTCGCCTTGGTCGAAATCGAGCTTCTCTCCGTTGGCCACGCGGATCTGCTGCTTGATCAGGTCGATGCCGGTGACTTCTTCGGTCACGGGGTGCTCGACCTGGATGCGCGTGTTCATCTCGATGAAGTAGTAATTGCCCTTGGCATCCACGAGGAACTCGATGGTGCCGGCGTTCTGGTATTCCGCGGCCTCGGCGGCCTTGATGGCGGCCTTACCCATTTTCTTGCGCAGGTCGGCGGTCAGGAAGGGGGAAGGGGACTCCTCGATCAGCTTCTGGTGACGGCGCTGGACGGAGCAATCGCGCTCGCCGAGATGCAGAACCTTGCCATGGCTGTCGGCGAGGATCTGGAACTCAATATGGCGGGGCTTCTCGATGTATTTTTCGATGTAAACGGCCCCGTTTCCGAAGGCCTTCTCGGCTTCACCGCGGGCGACGTGGAATTCCTTGGCGAAAGAAACGTCGTTGTGGGCGATGCGCATGCCGCGGCCGCCACCACCGGCTACGGCCTTGATGATAACGGGATAGCCGATCTTGCGGGCGATCTTGACGGCCTCGGCCTCGCTGTCGATCGGGCCGTCGGAACCGGGGACGGTGGTCACGCCGGCCTTGCGGACGGTGTCCTTGGCGATGGCCTTGTCGCCCATGATGCGGATGCTCTTCGATTTCGGGCCGATAAACTTGATGTTACATGACTCGCATTGCTCGGCGAATTTGGCGTTCTCTGAAAGGAAACCGTAACCCGGGTGGATGGCATCCACATCGGCGACCTCGGCGGCGCTGATGATCCGGTCGGCGCGGAGATAGCTGTCGGCGCTCTTGGGGCCGCCAATACAGATGGCTTCGTCGGCTAGCTGGACATGCAAAGACTGGACATCGGCTTCCGAATAGACGGCCAAGGTCTTGATTCCTAGTTCGCGGCAGGCGCGGATGATGCGAAGCGCGATTTCACCGCGATTGGCGATGAGGACCTTTTGGATCATGATGAAAAAAGTGAGCCGGACAGAGACCTGCCCGGCTCAAGGCAAATTAGGGGCATCAGTTCAGCTTTACCTTGAACAATCGCTGGCCGTATTCGACCGGTTGGCCGTTTTCCACCAAGACCTCGACGACGGCTCCCTTGGTCTCAGACTGGATTTCATTCATGATCTTCATGGCCTCGATGATGCAGACCACACTCTTCTCCTCCACTTTGGTGCCAACTTCAACAAAAGGAGGGTTTTCTGGGGAGGGGGAGCGATAGAAGGTGCCGACCATAGGAGATTTTACATACGCAAAGCCTGCT
>JAUPWC010000318.1 GCA_030916665.1 Verrucomicrobiota bacterium | reverse complement strand
CTGGCGCGGCAACATGAGCATCGTGGACTCAACCATTGAACTCACCGGCCCCGGGGGGGCTGCGGTCACGGGCTCGCGTTCGCTCTACCTGCGCAACGTTTATCTTAAAAATGTGACGCCCATTGCGAATATCACCACAACGACCGGTGCAGGCGGCTCCGTCAACCGTCCGGGGGAAATCGGAGCATCCGCGTGGTTCTGGGTCCCGGAATATTATGAAGGGGCTCATCGTGACCAATATACGGGCAAGAAAACCGCCGGTTACCGCGACGACGGAATCCCTGAGGAATTCACCCCCAGCTTTATCAACCCGACCAGCAGCACGGTTGATGACCCGTCGACGGCAGCTCCTGGTCTGCCGCCCACGGCGGCCACATTTAGTGCGGGCGACCAGACGGCCTTCCTCGCCCGGCACGCGATGCCCGATGTGCCCATGTGGACCGGCCCTTCGATCATCAATGTGAAGACTAGGACCGGAGCCAAGGCTCTGGGCAACAATGAGGGTGACGACGCGCCGGCCATCCAGGCCGCCATCAATGCCGCGCTTCCGGGGCAGGCTGTTTTCATTCCGCGCGGAGAATATCAGCTGAAAACCACTCTCATGCTGAAGGCCGACACGGTGCTTTTCGGTCTGCATAAAAATCTGAGCCGGCTTAAGGCCTCCGAGGATACGGGCTCTCTTTTCATGACCGGAGCAGCGCGTCCGCTGGTGCAATCCCTGGATAATGCGGGAGCGACGACCAGGCTGGCCGATCTCATGCTGCTGCAGCGCATGAGCACCCCGGCGGCCTATCTGCTCAAGTGGCAGTCCGGTGCCGGCTCGGTGGTGCAAAACGTCAACTTCGACCGACGTATCGTGGGCAGCGGGGTGCCTTTGAACTTCCCTCTCGTCCTGATCACGGCTAACGGCGGTGGCCACTGGTATAATTTCCAACACCAAAGCGACGCGCATCAGAATGAAAACGTGGGGTCAGCCTATCGCAATCTGCTGATTATCGGCCCGCCGGAGTCGACGCCGCCGACGCCGGCACTGAAGTTTTATTCGTTCAACTCTGAGACAAATGCGAACAATATTAACAACGTGGAAATCAAAAATCGCTCCAACATCGATGTCTTTCAAAGCAAATTTGAGGGCCGAAAATCACCCTCGGTGCGAATCTCCAATAGCAGTGATATCCGCTGGATCGGTGTCGGGGGCAATGCTTATACCGAGGCCGGCGAGGTCGTCATGTCGGTGGTGGACTGCGAGCACTTTCTGATTTCCTCCTTCTCGAACCAGGCGAACTACCTGGAGAATTGCGTAACAGTGGGTGGCGTGGAAACCTGCGATCCGGCCACAGATCCGCTGCTTTTCAACCGATTTAAAGAGACCCTCTCCAACCCCCCGTTCGGCACCGATTCTTCCATCACTCTGCCCGGACAAAAACAAGCCGTGGTCTATCGCCGCGGTGTGCCCAACGACAGCAACTAAAGTCGGCTTCGCGCCAATTGGTTTTCGGAATCGGGCGGGCCTGTCAACTCGGGCCCGCCCGCTTAAATTCCTACCCGGATTTAATGAACCCCAACGAAAATCCATGACCCAACCGAGCGAAATCAACCGCCGTGATTTTCTGAAACGCGCCGGAGTGGCGGTGGCGGCCTCCAGTCTGGCCGGGACGGTGTTTGCCGCAGGCGGTGAGCGGGTGGAGCAGAACAATGTGCTCGAGAAAAGCTTCCGTGCCTCCTCGCCGTATCGGGACCCGTTCCATGACGTCGAGTTCAAGGTGCGGATCACCTTTCCCGGTGGCCGCGAGCAGACCTATCCAGGCTACTGGGCGGGTGGGGACGTGTTCAAGTTCCGCTTCTCGTCGCACGAAGTCGGCGAATTCAGCTATGTCACGCTTTCCTCCAATCCCGGCGATGCCGGGCTGCACCAGCAGCGCGGCACGTTTCGGGTTGTGCGCTACGAGGGCGACAACCCTCTGCTCAAGCACGGCCCGATCCGCGTCTCGGCGGACAAGCGCCACTTCACCCATCTCGACGGCACGCCCTTCCTCTGGCTGGGCGACACCTGGTGGTGCGGAATGACCAAGCGGCTGGCCTGGCCGGATGAGTTCAAGCTCATCACCGAGGACCGTCAGCAGAAAGGCTACAATGTCATCCAGTTCACCGCGGGCTTGGCGCCGTCCGGCACCTATTTTGACCAGAAGAATGTGAACGAGGCGGGCCTGCCCTGGGACGAAGCGAGCCAGTCGGTCAATCCGGCCTACTTCGACGCGGCCGACCAGCGCGTTTTCCATCTCGTGTCGGCCGGCATGGTCCCGGTGGTCGTGCCCTGTTGGGGGTTCTACGTCCTGCGCATGGGCACCGGGCCGATGAAGAAATTCTGGGCGTATATCATGGCGCGATGGGGCGCGCTGCCGGCGGTGTGGTGCCTCGCCGGGGAACTGTCGATGCCCTATTATACATCCAAGACCCCGGAGGACGATGCCCGTCGCCAACGCGAGGAATGGCAGGGCGTGCTCGAGTATGTGAGGGAAATCAATTGCTGGGGGCATCTCGTGACCATCCATCCGAGATATGGATCGAGCGCCAAGGCGGAGGCGCTCAACCCGGCGCACCTCGACTTCGACATGCTGCAGACCGGGCACATGTATCTGCAGGCGCTGCCCAAGACCCTCACCATGCTGCGCGACTCCCGGACATCGCAGCCCGTGATGCCCGCATTGGTGGACGAGGTGGCCTACGAGGGCATAGCCGAAACGAACTGGGAGGACTGTCAGCGCCAGCTCTTCTGGGCCAGCGTCCTGTCGGGCTCGCCCGGGTTTACCTACGGCGCGCATGGGATCACGCAGTTCAACTCTCCGGAGCACCCCTCTCACGTCCAACCGCAGGGCTTGTCCTGGGGCGAAGCCCCGTGGAAAGACTCGATGCACTACCGCGGCTCGCGGCAGGTCGGCATCGGGAAGAAAGTCCTTGAATCCCTCAACTGGCCGGGGATGGAACCCCATCCCGAGTGGCTCGAGCCGGGCAACAACCCGCTCCTGCGCCCCTTCGTCTCCTATGCGGCCGGCATCCCGGCAAGATTGCGCGTCATCTATTTCAGCAGCATCAGCCCGACGGGTTTGAAAGTGCTGAAGCTGGAGCCCGGCGTCGTGTATGACGCCCACTTTGTCGTGCCTTCGAGCGGGAAGAAACTGCCCGTCGGGAAGGTCCACGGCGATGACAAGGGCGTATGGACCATGACCCGAACCAGAAAGCACGACCTGCTGCTGGTCCTGACGGCAGGATCGGAGACTGCATCGCGATGAACCCGATATCGATCCGACGGAAAAGACCCGTTCCCTTGAAAATGTGCCGGCCATCGGTTCAGCGCGGAACAGGATTCGCTCGCACCCGCGGTTTTGCGGGTGACCGGGCATAACCCAACTTCAGCCTATGAAATCAATCCTCACTCTTCTGACTGCATGCGGTCTGCTGGCCCAGGCCCAGGCGGCCCCGCGCCCCAATATCGTCTTCATCATGGCCGACGACCAGGCGCCGTGGGCACTTGGCGTGGCGGGCAATCGCCAGGTGCCCACGCCCAACATGGACCGCATCGCGCAAGAGGGAGCCTATTTCCCGCAGGCGTTCACGCCCACGCCGGTCTGCAGTCCTGCGCGCGGCAGCATCATGACGAGCCGCTATGGCACCGAACTGGGGATCACCGACTGGATCAACCCCAAGGCCGATGGCACCCTCGGTTTGGATGCGAAATTCCTGACCTGGCCGCGCCTGCTCCAGCAGGCGGGCTACGCGACCGCCCTCTTTGGCAAATGGCATCTGGGCGACCTCGATGAACAGCACCCGACGCAACGAGGCTACGACACCTTTGTCGGTTTTCGCGGCGGCGGCCTCACCCCAAAAAATCCCTCGCTGGAAAAAGATGGCCGGGTGGAACAGAACGAGGGTTTTGTGGTGGATCTCGTCGCGGATGAGGCGATTGCGTGGCTCGGGCAACGCGACACGACGCAGCCGTTCGCCGTCAGCATCCACTTTCGTGAACCGCACTTCGCCTACCTGCCGGTGCCAGAGGAGGATTGGGCCAAGGTGAAGGATCTCAACCCGATCGTGCCCGAACCCGGCATCCCCGGCCTCGACTTGGAGCGCGTCAAAAAGCAGACCCGCGACTACTTCGCCTCGGTTACCGCCCTCGACCGCAATGTCGGGCGCATCCTTGCCGCCCTTGACCGCCTCCACCTCGCCGACAACACCATCCTGATCTACACCTCCGATCACGGCTACAACATCGGCCATCATGGCCTCTGGCACAAGGGCAACGCGGCTTGGCTGCTAAAGCCGGAAGCGCTGCCCCCCGCCACCCCTAATATTCCGGCCATTGAGCGGCCCAACATGTTCGATACGTCCATTCGGATTCCGCTCATCATCCGCTGGCCCGGCGTGATCAAAGGAGGCACGGTCAACCCCCATGCGCTCACGCACCTCGACTGGCTGCCCACATTCTCCGCGCTCTCGGGCGCGCCGATACCGTCCGGCACCACCATACGGGGTCGCGACGTCAGCCCGCTTCTCCGGGGTGAAGTGAAAAGCTGGGATGAGGACATTTATGCCGAGTATTCCCAGAAGCACCGGGCCCAAGTCCACATGCGGATGTATCGCACGCCCGAGTGGAAGCTGGTGCGTGATTTCAAGAATGAAGGGCGGGACGAACTTTATCATCTGGCCGCCGATCCCGGCGAAACCCGCAACCTCATCGCCGATCCCAGTCCGGCCGCCCGCGCCGCCTACCACGATCTCACCGCGCGGATCTTCGCCAAAATGGCCGAGATTCACGACCCGCTGCTATCCCAAGCCCAACTGCCCCCGAGGTGAACATCGCGCGTCATGATACTGGCAGCTGCTATTGGTCGCGCTGCCGCACACTTTTCCTGCCTGGAAAATACGGATGCTCCAATGCCGGGCCTGGCCGGGCCGCAGTTCCCGCAGTTCGCCAATCCAAGCCACGGAGTGGCAGAGCTTCGCCGGTATGCAGCCTGTTCCAGGGCAAATTTGTCATGGCGGGCTTTAGGCCAGGCTCATCGTTCATGAAATCATGCCTTCGGAATCTCGCTTCATGTTGCCTGTTGGCGCCGGCTTGCGCCACGCCGCCGTCGATATCGGCCGCGCTGCGGCCGAACATCCTGCTGATCGTCTCTGATGATCAGGGTTATGCCGACGCCGGCTTCCAGGGTTCGCCGGACATTGCCACCCCGCATCTCGACCAACTGGCGGCGCGGGGCATTCGTTTCACCAACGGTTATGTCACGCATTCGTTCTGCAGTCCTTCGCGCGCGGGGCTGATGGCCGGGCGTTACCAGCAACGGTTCGGCCACGAACGCAACGTGTTCTACGATCCCGCCGACCATCGCGAAGGCCTGCCGACCACGGAAACATTGCTCCCGGAGCGCCTGCGGGCGGCAGGTTATGTGACGGGATGGATCGGCAAATGGCATCTGGGCGCGGCGCCGGAGTTCGTGCCCGCGCGGCGGGGGTTTGCCGAGACGTTCGGTTTTATCGGCGGCGGGCACCGGTTTCGCGATTGGCCGGTGAACCCGGCGGAGGAATATTTCGTGCCCGTCGAGCGCAACGGCCGGCCGGCCGAGATCGACGGGCACCTGACGGCCGCCTTGGGCGGCGAGGCCGCGGCATTTGTGCGACGCCACGCGGACCAACCCTGGTTTCTTTATCTCGCGTTCAACGCTCCCCACAATCCGCAGGAGCCCACGGAGGAACGGCTCGCGCGGTTCGCGGCGATCAAGGATACTGTCCGGCGGAAATACGCGGCGCAGATCAGCCTGATGGACGATGCGATTGGCGAGACCCTCGCGGCATTGCATGAAAGCGGGCAGGGCGCGCGCACCCTGGTGTTTTTCTTCAGCGACAATGGCGGGCCGCCGCCAGCCATCAGCGGCGCGGACAACCGTCCGTTGCGCGGGGCCAAAGGCTCGAATTACGAGGGCGGCGTCCGCGTGCCGTTCGTTATGTCGTGGCCGGGCCAACTCGCAGCGGGAACGGTTGAACATCGACCGGTCAGTGCGATCGACGTAT
>JAUPWC010000317.1 GCA_030916665.1 Verrucomicrobiota bacterium | reverse complement strand
GAGCTGCGAGATCTGGACCATGCGGCCGTCGGGAGTCCCAAAGTCGCGCGCGAGGTTGGCGATGAACTCGGGGCGCGGGTTGTCGTCGCCGCCGCTGAACCGGGCGTCCGGGAAGACGCGCACGATCGCGTCGCGGATCGCGACCCATTTCGGCTTATACACGGCGTAGTCCTTGTAGTAGCCCGGCTCGTTGCCGATCGCGAAGGACTCCAGTTCGGGCCGGAACTCGTCGTGGATCAGCCGGGCGAACTCCGCGGCCGAGGCCGGGTCGCCATCATGCAGGCGCACCGAGTAAATGACTTTCACGCCGGCCTGGCGCGCGAAGCGAAAGAGCGAGCGCACGTCGTCCAAGGTCGGCAGCGGCACCTTCGGGTCGTCCACCGAGTTGCCGCCGATGCGCAGGCTCTTCACGCCGATCGTCCGGAACACCTGCAGGAGCTCGCGGTTGTCGGGGCGAAAATAGCGGACGCCGTCCGCATTCGTCCGCAGGAGGCTCGTCTCGTAGCTGAGGCCCAAGGCGTCAGCCGGGATGCGTTGGCCGGCCGGATCGGCCCCGACCTGCACGACGATCGGGTCCTTGGCCGGCGAAGCGAGGGCGGTGAGCAGGCTGAGCCCGCCCAGCAGGAAAACGTGTTTCAAGTGACGCATGATTTAAATCGGGGAAGCGGAGTGGATTGTGTCGGCGGGCACGTTATTGATATTGTGCTGCTTTAACGATGGCGAGCCTCTCGCCGCCGCGCGAGATCAGTTCCACCTCGCGGAGCGACCTTGGCGTGATTTTCGGCCGGGAGGACTCTCGTCCCTGTGAGCCGTGCCGGTGCGGAAACCGGCCCTCCATGGGGCGATCTCGAAACACCTTCTTTGTGGAAGCGTTGCTTGCGCCGACCCACCAACACTGAACAGATCGCGGGCTTGACCTGGTCCTGATGTCGGACATTGGTGTCTGACATGACAACGACGTTGCGTGAGTTCCAACGCCACTTTTCCCGCATGCAGCGGGCGGCGGAGAGCGGGCAGGCCATCACCGTCCGTGGGCGCAGCGGGCAGGTCTTCGTCTTCAAGGCCTTGAGCCAACCGACCGCCAGCGTCGGGGCGCAGATGGCGCATCTGGCCGGTTCGGTGAAAACCGGCCGCAGGGTCAAGAGCCTCGCCGGATATGGGCGCCGCTAGGATCATCGTCGATACGGGCCCCTTGGTCGGATTTCTGGATGCTGACGACCAGTGGCACGACTGGTCGCTGGAGCGGTTCAACGAACTGCCCGGACCGTTTCTCACCTGCGAGGCCGTGATCTCCGAGGCGAGCTATCTGCTGGGCGCCCAAGGCGACGAGAAGCTGCTGGAGATGGTCGAGGCCGGCGTGCTGGAGGTCGTGCCCCTGCTGCCACGCGATGCGGCGAAACTGCGCCTCCTGATGAAACGCTATGCCGGCCGGATCCAATACGCCGACGCCTGTCTGATCCGCCTGAGCGAGTTGCACCCCGAGGCTCGCGTCCTGACCACGGATGTCCGTGATTTCCGTATCTACCGCCGCAACCGCAACGAACGGCTGCCGCTGATCAGTCCCTGATACCAAACCCCCTTGCTTTTAGACTTTTGTCATCGCGAGGCCCGCAAAGCGGGCCGTGGCGATCCAGCTGGATTGCTTCGTCGCTTCGCTTCACGCAATGACAGTCCAAAAGCAAAAGGCCGCTGGTATGAAGGGATGGCTCTGCGGGGTTTGCTTCGGCTGATTTCAGAAAGCAGTTTCTTGGATTCCTGACCATGGCGGCTTCCGGCGGATCCGAGCTTGGCCAAAAGGCCTCCTGCGGTAGATCTCGCGGCACGCCTCGCTATTCCGGTAGCTCGAAATCAATCTTCGCGACGAGGCGAATGGAACTCGGGTAGCCCGGCCCCATTTTTCCCAAGGGATGGAAGAGCCACGTTTTCATGGCGGCCAGCACCGCCTCGGCGAACTCCGTATGCGTGGCCTTCTCCACCTTGACGTCCTTTATCTGGCCGTCGGCGGTTACGGTGAATTCGACGGAAACGCTTCCTGCCACCCCGGCCCGTTCCATTTCAGAGGGAAATTCCGGATAGCGGATGGAAATCGGGACGGGTGTGGAGCCGCGCTTTAAACCGGGCGCCCGGTCCAGCCGCTGGGTGATCCGCGTGGCGTAGGTGGTGTAGAGGCCTTTGGCAAAACCTGCGACCGGCATGAACAGGCAGGAGCAGGTGAGCAGGACCAGGAGAGAGCGTGTAGCTGGTTTCATGGGGTGGAGAGATGTTTTTCGACAGGTGGGGCAATCGTCATTTTGTGGCCAGCAGACGGTTCATGAACTTGCCGGTGTTCGTCCGGTCGAACTGGGCGCGGGCTTCGGCGGAGAGTCCTTCTGTCAGCCGATGATAGTAAGAACGGGCTTGGGCGAGCTGGGCTTCGGTCAGCCGGCCGGACAAGCCGGTTTGAAACTGCTGCGCCTCGGCATGGAACTGATTCCAGATCCGGTATCGTTCCAGCAACGCGCCGGAGGGAATGCCCGCTGAGGCGTAGAGCGTGCTGATTTCACGAAACGTGGAATTCTGGTTGGCGGCGATGTGCCCGGCGATCTCGGCGCCCGCGGATTTCTCGATGGCGGCCAGCTGCTCCAGGGTGATCCCGGAGCCGGTTCTGTTTTCCGGGCTCGCGGCTTTGGCGGCGGCAGCCGCGCGAAATATCCGCAGGTAGGTTTCGTCGTCCACATCCAATCCCCGCATGGACTGCTGCAGGCGGCTTCCCTCCTGGGACTCGTAGGCTTGGTGGAGTTCGTATTCCTCCGGCGTGAGGATTTTGGCCAAATCCTTTTGCATTTCGCTGTCGAGCAACGCGCGTTCCTTGGCGGTGTTGCCAGGGCCGAGGTTCATCCGCGTTTCCATGTAGTCGCGGACCACGCGGTCCATTTCGACCCGCTTTTCGGCGGGTATGCCGGATTCGACTTCGGACTCCGCCCCAAACCGGGCCTTGGCGTAGTCAGCGCCGAAGATGGCCTCCATCTCCCGCTGCTGTTGCTGACGCAGGGCGGTCATCTTCTCGCGTTGCTCCGGCGTTGGCGGAGAGCTGCCGCGTTGCCAGCGCTTCATGCCGGTGGGGAAGCGCACGGCCGTGATAGCCCCCTTGTATTTTTCCATCATCAAATAATTCAGCACCGCGTAGCGCAGATTCAGCGGTGCGCCGGACGACTTCAGCCACGCATCGATGTCGGCGGGGGATTGCCAGCGCTCCGCGGGATACATAGCGTCCAATCCCACATTGAAGTCGACCGCGGCGGGTGCGGGGGACGTGGCCGCTGGTTGGACCACGACCGCCGTTGGGCTCGCGGCTTTTTCCGATTCACGCGGGGCGGAGGGGCGAAGGACAAGATAGGTCACGCCGGCAACCAGCGCGATATTGGCAATCAGCGATAAACCGAGCAGAGCAGATTTCATGGGTCTGATATAACGCGATATTTAGCGGACGAATCAGGGAATATCGCCTTAAATCAGGTTGCTCGGTTTGAAAGTGGTTCGGTGCTGGAGCCGACCTCGGGTGCGAGGTCGCCGCAAGCGGCGACCCTACACCAGAGCCGGAGATCACGGCTTCACGATGCCGAGGATGAGATAGGTGCCGGTGCCGCGTACTTGGAGGGTGTGGCGGCCGGCGGGATTCT
>JAUPWC010000316.1 GCA_030916665.1 Verrucomicrobiota bacterium | reverse complement strand
GACACGGGATCGTTGCCGGCCAGCACGCTGGCCACGCTGCTCTTCGTCGGCGCGTGGGGCTGGTTCCTCTACCAGGGCGTGGTGGACCCGCTCGGTGGCATCAACTCGCTCTGGCCGATCTACGGCGTGGCCAACCAGCTGCTCGCGGTCATCGCGCTGGCGCTCGGCACGACCGTGCTCATCAAGATGGGGCGCACGCGTTACCTTTGGGTCACGCTCGCACCGCTCGCGTGGCTGATGTCGGTCACGATGACCGCGGGCTGGCTGAAGATTTTCGCCGCGGACCCGCGGGTCGGCTTCCTGAGCGCGGCCGAGGCCCTGAAGCAGCGCATCGCGGGCGGCGGCAGCGCCCAGCAGCTCGCCGACTGGGAGCACCTGGTGACGAACAACTACATCAACACCGCCGTGACGGGCACCTTCCTCGGGCTCGTGCTCATCGTGGTGGCGGCCAATGCCCGGGTCTGGTGGCAGCTGCTGTCGGGCCGGCGCGCCCCCGAGCTGCGCGAGGAACCTTACGTGCCGCTGAACCCGGTGCCCGCGACCAAGTGATCCGCATCGCCGTCATCTCCGACACGCACGACCGGGTCCCGCCCGGCCTGCTGGAGCGGTTGGCGGCGGCGGACGAAATCTGGCACCTCGGCGACGTATGCACGCCGGAGACGCTCGCGGAGTTCGAGGTGCTCGGCAAACCGCTGCACGCGGTGCTCGGCAACAACGAGTGGCACAACCTCTGGCCGCTGGAGCTGCGGCTCGAGCGGCACGGGCGGCGTTTTCATCTCGTCCACATTCCGCCGGCGAAGGCGCCGGCGGGCGCGCATTTCGTGCTGCACGGCCACACCCATGTGCCGCGCGACGAGACCGATGGGCGCGGCGTGCGCTGGCTCAATCCCGGGGCGCTCTCCCGGCCGCGCGACGGTTCGGCGGTGGGCTTCGCGTGGCTGACGGTGCGCGAGGACGTTCCGCCGGAGTGGCAGCGGGTCGCGCTCTGAATAGCTGGAACCGAGCGGCAGCCGCGTTGGAGCGCAGCGACAACGTGGTTGTTCCCGGACCACGCTTTCGTCCCGCATCCGCGGGACTCAAGCGCGGCTACAACTTTGGACGCATCTTCAAACCCGCAAAATTCTCGAAACCGGTCATCCTGAACGAAGTGAAGGATCCAAGGGCGTGTCCGCTGGCGGTTGTGCTGCTGGATCCTTCGCTCGGCTCAGGATGACGGTAGGGACGTTCTTCGACGGTCGCAGCCAAGCAGGCGACGGCCGGCTTACTGCACGGCCAGCTGCGCGCGGCGGTATTGGAAGCGCCCGACGTTGACGGCCTCGGGCGGCTCGGTGCCGGTGATGATGCCGAAGGAGGTGATCACGCAGGCGAGGCTGCCGAGGCGGCCGGCACTGGCCTGCTCGTCAATGCGGGGCGGGGTGGGCTTGCCGTCGTTGCCGATGCTGCTGAGGAGGACCCGACCGTCAGGCTGGATGATGACGAGGCTGTTGCCCGGGGTCTTGCCCGTGGCATAGCTGCCGGCGACGGTGGCGAAGATCGAGGAGCGTTCGCCGGGGGAATTGATGGGCGTGACCTCGTCGGGCACGTCACTCAGGCGTTTCTGCGGCAGGCCGAAGCGCAGGCCGACGGCGACCAGCACCACGGCGACCGCAAACAGGCCGATGACCTCGGCGGCGGACTTAAGCGGGCTGGACTGCTTGGCGTTGCCGCGCGTGCGGATCGGCGGCCGCGAGCTGCTGCTCGGCGCCGTGGGGTGGAAGGCGGGCAGGTTGGCCAGCTCGCCCGGCGATTCGATGGTCCAGAAATCGTCGAACAGCGAGATGCTCTTGTGAACGCGGATGCGGCCCTGGTGCGCCACGATGCGATAGGTCTTATCCCCGCGCTGGACCAGGAGGCCCGGCTCCGTGCCCACGCTCGCGGACTGGTCGATCTTGGTGAGCTTTCCGGTCAGGCGGATCACTTCCTCCAGCGGCAGGTTGCCGCCGTGATCCAGACGCTCCGAGGCCGGCGCCACCGCCGAGGCGTCGGGGGCCAGGTGGATGAGGGTGATGCGATAGGGGCCGCTCATTTCTCGATGATGAACACCAGGGAATTGGTCGAGCCGACCTGGATGTTGCCGGATTCAAGGACGCCGTCGTCCATTTGTTTGTCGATCATCAGGAACAGGGCCTCGTCGTCGCTCACGGGATTGCCCGAGGAGGTCTGGATGATGATGGCGGCCTTGGCGGTCACGCCGTCGGCGGGCACGTCGTAGTTCCACTTGTAAACGCCGCCGATGGGCGTCTTTTGCGCGAAATTGGGCGAGATGGCCGCGGTGAGGTCGGCGGGGATGGTCTGCGGGTCGCCGTTGGCGGGCCAGCGGCCGTTTTGGAGCGCGTAGGTCTGGACGACCGTCGCGAACTGGCGGAGGTCGTTTTCAACCGCCGTGGCCTTCGACCGCATGGTGAGGTGCCGGTAGCCGGGCAGACCCGCGGCCGCCAGAAACCCGATGATCACGACCACCACCATCACCTCCACGATGGTGAATGCCCGCACGTGGCGGCTGGTCGGGGATTTGCTGGAGAGACCGGACATCAGGAGGAATCGGAGGGGGAGAGTAGAGGCGGGAACGGCGTCGCCGCAAGCCCTGAGCGACAAACAATTTGTTCAGTTGCGCCGATTGCGTGAGCAAAGGGTGAAGAAAGGCGCAAAAAAATTCCGCCGGAAGGAAATTCTTCCGCGGCGCAGGGGTAGGCATACGCAGAGGGGCCGCCGGGTTGCGGCACGTTTGGGCTTCAGACTGGAAAATATGGGCATTTGTCCCTAGCGCTTTCGTCATTGAGTTTCAAAAACGCAGCTCTGGAGGCCGGGACCGTCCCGGAAATGGTGTTCCGGCGCAGCGAACGGGCCCGGTCCTACCGGTTGACGCTGCGCAAGGACGGCGTGGCCGCGGTCACGATCCCGGCGCGCGGCTCCGAACGCGAAGCCCGCGAATTTGTCTCTCAGCATGAGGACTGGCTGGCGCGCGCGCGGGCGCGGCACGCGCGGCGTCCGCGGCCGGCGGCGGAGTGGGCCGTGGGCACGCCGGTGCTCTGGCGCGGCGAGATGTGTGAGATCCGCGTGGCCGCCGAAGGTGAGCGTCCGCAGGTCTGCCTGGCGGCCGATGTCTTTCCCGTGCGCACGCTCGCGGGCGACCTGCGTGCGCCGCTCGAGGCGCAGTTTGCCCGCCGGGCGAAGATCGAGCTGCCGGCCCGCACTTGGGAACTGGCCGCCGAGAAAGGCGCCGACGTGAAACAGGTGACCGTGCGCAACCAGCGCTCGCGGTGGGGTTCGTGCTCGGCGGGCGGCACCATCTCGCTCAACTGGCGGCTGGTGCAGGCCCCGGAAAGCGTGCGCGACTACATCATCTGCCACGAGCTCGCGCACCTGCGGCAGATGAACCATTCGGACCGTTTCTGGGCGCAGGTGGAGGCGTATTTCCCCGCGTGGCGCGAGGCCGAGCACTGGCTCAAGCGCGAGGGCTCGCTGCTGGGGCTGTAGGGCGGAGTGCCGCCGAACTCTGCCATGCGGGAGGGTGGGCGGCCAGCTTGCTGGCGCCACGATTACGGCAGGACATTGATGGCGTGAGCGAGCTCACCGCCCACCGGGCGGGGTCGCCCGCGCTCCATCGGGAGACTACCGGATTTCCAGCAGCTCGACCTCGAAGCGCAGGGTGCCGCGCGGCGGGATCATGCCCTTGCCCTCTTCGCCGTAGCCCAGCCACCACGGGATGAGCAGCGTGCGCTTCTCGCCCTTCTTCATCGTGGCGAAAGCCTCGTCCCACCCCTTGATGACGGCGCCGGTGCCGACGCGGAAGGCGAAGGGCTCGCCGCGGTCGCGCGAGCTGTCGAACTTCCGGCCGTCGAGCAGGAAGCCGTCGTAGTGGGCGACAACCCGTGCGCCGAGCGACGGCGGCTGGCCTTCGCCGGGCTGGCGCACGAGGTAGCGGAGCCCCGAGGGGTTCACATGCGCGGTGCCGAACTGCTCGCGCAGCACGCGGGCGTCGGCCTCGCTGAGCTGCGGATTCTCCATGACCTGCCGCATGTATTTGTTGGCGGGTTCGCCGGCGTTGGCGCGGCGGAACACGCCGGTGCGGGCCTGCCAGGCGATGAAGACCAGAAGCAGGCCGAGAATGAGAAGGATGCCGTAGGTGCGCATGCAGCGGTGGAGGCTTAGCGCTTCGGTTCAAAACGCAACAGCAGCGCGTCGAGCAGGGCGTCCACCTGCAGCTTGAGATGCTGGGCCGGGGGCGGCGCATCGCGGCCGGCCTTTTCGGCGGAGGTCTTCTGCACCGCGTAGGCTTCGTCGCCGGCTTTCAGCGCGGCGGTGATGAGGGCCTCCTTGGCTTCGTGCAGCTTGCCGCCCTCGCCAAGGTCGCCCGCGGCGGGGGCGCGCCCGAGAAAGACCGGCACGAGGTCGTCGCCGATCCACATGCGCCAGTCGTCGGGCGCGAAGAAGGCGACCAGCACGCCGTCGCGCACCGTGCCGAGCTTGGTGGCGAGAGTCTTCATGTAAACGCCGGCCGCCTCGTCCTCGGCGGCGGGCGGCGGCGAACCGGAGAGCCGGGCCACGATCTTCAGGCCGGTGGCACGCTCGTAGTTGGCGAGCTTGAAGTTGAAGGCCTTCGCGCGCGGCGGTTCAACGGGGATCAGCTTGTCGGGATCGTCGAAATGGGCCGCGGGTCCGGGCTCGACCGGGCCGGTGTATTTCCTGGCGCGGGCGGCGAGCTCCTTGAACGTCGCTTCGTCGGCCTGGAACGCCTGCGCCGACGCGCCGACGCGCAGGATTTTGATGCTGAAGGCGTCTTCGGGCTGAACCCGGGACAGCACTTCGGGACCGCGCACGACGCGGCCGAACACGCTGTGCAGGTAATTGAGCCGCGTGCTGTCGCCGAGCGTGACGAAAAATTCCGTGCTGTTGGTGTCGGGGCCGGAGTTGGCCATCGAGAGCACGCCGGCGGCAGCGTGGTGCAGGCCGGGGGCAAATTCGTCGGGGAAGGAATACGGGTGGCCCGCCGCATCCTCGGCCTCGGTGAGCTCGGTGCGGGGCAGGGCGGCGCTGCGCACGGCGTCGCCGCTCTGGATCACGAAGCCGGGCACGACGCGGTAGAATTTCAGGCCGGTGTAGAACGGCTGGCCGTCGCGCGCCGCCAGCGTGCCCTCGGCGAGGCCGACGAAATTGGCCACCGTCATGGGCGCCTCGCGGAAGTGCAGTTCGGCGGTGAACCCGCCGTGCGGCGTGGTGAACTCGGCGTAAAGCCCGTCGGGGAGCTTATCCTCGGCGCGCAGGACCGCGACTACCGCGGTCAGCGCCAGCAAGCATCGGATGAATCGCATGCCGTCACCTTAGCCTGACGCGGCCGGCCTGCCAGTCTGGATTGGATCGTTCGCGTTAACGTAATCCTTCTCGTTCTCCCCGAAACCGAGAGATGGAGAAAGATTTCGAGAAAGAGAACGAAGGGGGAAATGCGTCCCGCTCAGAGGAACGAGCAGATGTATTCGCAGAGGCCCGACTTCACCTCGATGGTGAAGCCGCTCTTGCCGGGGACGTCGAAGAAGGTGCCGGCGGCGTAGTCCTTCGCCTCGGTCGAGCCGTCGAGCGTCACGCGGCAGGCACCCGCGACGATCTCCATGCGCTCGGGCGCGCCGGTGCCGAAGTGGTAGCTGCCGGGATAGATCAGCCCGAGGGTCTTCTTCGCGCCGTCGGGCATCAGCACGGTGTGGCTGACGACCTTGCCGTCGAAATAGACGTTGGCCTTGGTGTGAACGGTGACGCCGGTGAACTGGGTGGGGAGGGACATGGAGAATTGAAGGGGAAAGTTTGAGTTAAAGTGGGAGTGGAAGCGAAGGGCGAGGGGAGAGTCAACTCCGCCGGTGCGGCCGCTGGGCGTCCCACCCCGGGAACGCGTGGATTCATCCGCGGGAGCGGGCTGGGGTCCGGCGTTATGACGGGGGGGCAACTCGTCGTCGCGGGCGGGCGGTTGGTCGCGGGTGCTGCGCATCGAGAACGACCGGCCCGGCGCGGCAGCCGCTCGTGCCGATGAACGAGAAAACGTCGGTCGGCAGAGCGGGAGCGATGCATTCGGCTGTGGATCAGCGCGCTTGCGCGCGCTCCGGGAAAGCTCCCGCAAGCGGGCTGCCCACAAAGGCTACGATCAGTCCAACGTTATAAGACGGAACGATTCAGTCGGATTGAGGCTTTCCGAGCGAGCATCGAACAGCCCGCGCGGAGCGCGGACTCCTATCCTATCAATGGTTGCGCTGTGGGGGCGAGCTTGCTCGCGACTCCGAGCGGAATCTGTGGCGAGCAAGCTCGCTCCCACCCTTTCGTCTGACTGATTCCGGATAAGACAGACCGAGGCACGAACTAAGGCCGGGGGCGGTCGCACGTCGTCGTGTTAACCCGGCTTGCACGCGGTGTGGGCTTCCGCCTTGCTCCGCCGTGACGGGCCAAACGTCATGAACCCCAAAATCATCCTGCCCGCGGTCCTGCTGGCCACCGCCGCCGCTGGCACCGGCTATTACCTTGGCTCGCGGGCCACGCCGTCCCCGGCCGGCGCTTCCCACCCGTCGGGCGCTGCCGAGAAGCTCACCGCCGCGCCCCTGCCCAGGCCGCCGGCCGCAGACGCACCCCTCAAACGGCTCGAT
>JAUPWC010000315.1 GCA_030916665.1 Verrucomicrobiota bacterium | reverse complement strand
CATCGTGACCCATCACCGGCCAGTCCTCGTGCCATACGACGGGCTGCAGATGCACGACGCGGCCGTAGGGACCCTTGTCCTGGAAATGGATGAACCACGAATCGCCGGCGGGGGTGTCCACGAGTCCGCCCTGATGCGGGCCGTTGATCGCGGTCTGGCCCTGCGCGAGCACGATGCGATGTTCGTAGGGGCCGCGGATGTCGCGGGCGCGGAACACGGACTGCCAGCCGGTGGCCACACCGCCGGCCGGGGCGAAGATGTAATACCAGCCGTTGCGCTTGTAGAATTTCGGACCTTCGAGCGTGTCAAAGCCCGGCACCGGCACCTTGGCGCCGTCCACGATCACGCCCAGATCCTCCGCCACACCGAACCCGTCGTCGGTCAGGCGCAGCAGGGTCAACCGGTTCTTGATGCCCGCGCGGCTCTTGGCCCAGCCATGAACGAGCATCACACGGCCGTCGTCGTCCCACAGCGGTCAGGGGTCGATCAGCCCCTTGCCGGCCTTGACCAGCACCGGCTCGCTCCAGCGTCCGGCCGGGTCCTCGGCGGTGACCGCATAGAGGCCGAAATCCGGATCACCGTAATAAATCCAGAACTTGCCGGCGTGATGCCGGATCGACGGTGCCCACACGCCCTGACCATGGCGGGGCACGGAGAAGTGCACATCCGGCACGAGCCGCGATAGCGCATGGTTGATCACGGTCCAGTTCACAAGGTCGCGCGAGTGCAGGATGGGCAGGCCCGGCACACTCGTGAAACTCGAGGCGGTGAGGTAATAGTCGTCGCCCACGCGCACGGCGTCCGGATCGGAGTAGTCGGCATGCAGGACGGGATTGCGGTAGCGGCCGTCGCCACAATCGGGTTGCCAGGCTGGGGAGGACATGGGGCGGAAATACTGGGACAAAGGGGTGGATGATTGATGCGCCCGAGGGCATCACGATGCCGGACCGCCGGAACGGTCGAGGCGTGGCACGAGCAGGTGGACCAGAAGCAGCGAGAGCAGATACATGCCGGAGAAGTAGAGAAACACGGGCACGTAGCTGCCGGTTTTCTGGAGAATCAGCCCGGTGAGCCCGTTCACGAATCCGCCGGTGAAGTAAGCCGTGAAGCCGCCGAGACCGACGACGGAGCTGACGGCGTGCTTCGGCATGGTGTCGGAAACGACGCTGAACAGGTTGGCCGACCAGCCCTGGTGCGCGGAGCCGGCGAGGCCGACGATGATCACGGCGAGCAGCGCGTTGCCGGCGAAGGGAGCCAGGCAGACCGGCACGACGCAGAGCGCGCAGGCGAGCAGGGCGGTCTTGCGGGCGCGCGCGACCGACCAGCCGCGCGCCAGGAGCTTGCCGGCAAACCAGCCGCCCATCACGCCGCCGACGGCCGCAAGGAAGAAGAAGACGCTGGTCCACACCGCGGTGGCGGCGAGATCGAGTTGGAACGACTTCCTCAGGAAGTCCGGCAGGAAAAACTGGTAGAAGCCCCAGGCCGGGCCGGCAAAGATGCTGGCGAGCACGTAGGCCCAGACGGCGCGATGACGAAGCAGCGAGAGCCAGGGAACGCTGACCCTGGGCTCCTCCTGTGCCGGCTGGCCGTCGCGGATGTGGGCGAGTTCGCCGGCCGAGATTCCGGGGTGCTGATCCGGCGAGCGGTAATGCCAGAGCCAGAGCGCCACCCACACGAAGCCGGTGAGCCCGGTGACGCAGAAGGTCGTCTCCCAGCCCCAGCGGCCATACATCCCTTGCACAACAAGCGGGCAGATGACCGCACCGACATTGGAGCCCGTGTTGAACCAGCCGGTGGCGAGCGCGCGTTCGCGCACCGGGAACCACTCGGCGACGGTCTTGATCGCGCCGGGGAAGTTGCCGCCCTGCGTCAGCCCGAGCGTGATGCGTGCGGCGATGAAGCCCAGCACCGTGAGCGGGGCCGCGAAGGTGCCCCAAACCAGTCCGCCCTGCGTGAACGAAAACCACGGGTAGCTGATGCCGACCTGCGCCGTCGGGTCGAGCAGGCCGCACAGCCCGTGCGCCGTGGCGGCCAGGCTCCAGCAGAAGACGAAGACCGGCAGACCGCGCCGGACACCCCAGCGGTCCAGCAGCCGCCCGCCGATCAGGTAACCAAAGGCATAAGCAAACGAGAACGCCGCGGCGATGTTGCCGTAGTCGGTTTCGCTCCAACCGAGACTCTGGCTGAGCGGGTCTTTCAGGATACCGATCGTAAGCCGGTGAATGTAGTTAACGGCGACCGAGAAAAACAGCAGTCCGCAGATGCTCCAGCGCAGATGACCGGGCGCGGCCGGGGCGTTGGCGGAAGGCTGGGACATGCGAGGGGAGGGGACAGACGGCGGGTCCGCTTGAGGAAAGGGGCAGGGTGGGGTGCGGGCCGCCGGGCGACGCCGTGAATCCGCATGCTGGGTCGCCGTCCGGGAGCAGGCAAAGGGCCCCAAGGGCTCATCGTTGACTGAAACAGTCGGCGGAAACTCGCTGGCGTCGGACCGGGCCTTCGCCCAGCATGACCGCGCACACTCCCACCATGTTACCCGCCCCCTCCTTCGTCACCGCCAACTTCGTCGCCCGCCCGCTCGGCTACCGCATGGCCAAGGGTTGGGCGCAGGGCGACCAGGCCAGCAACGACTGGTTCTCGCCGCTCGAGACCTTCGAGGCGCGCTTCGACGCGATGCTCGGCGAGATCAAGGCGCTTGGTTTCGCCTCGATCGACCTTTGGTGCGCGCACCTGCATTGGCGCTGGGCCACGGTGCATCATCTGGAGACGGCCAAACAACTGCTCGCCAAACACGGGCTCGTGGTTCGCAGCTACCCGGCGTGGGTGATGGGCGGGGACGCAGACCTGCGCGCGGCGTGCCGGCTGTGCGCTGGATTGGACATCCCGTATTTCGTCGGCAACTGCCAGCTGTTCACCGAAAACCGGCCGGCCGCCGTCGCCATCCTGCGCGAATTCGGAGTGGGTTACGCCATCGAGAACCATCCGGAAAAATCGTCGGCGGAGCTGCTCGCCCGCCTGGGGGAGGGCGACGAGGATGTCGTGGGCATCGGCCTGGACACCGGCTGGTGCGGCACCGCGCAATGGGACGCCTTCGCCGCGGTGCGCGAACTGGCGCCGCGGATGTTCGCCATCCATCTCAAGGACGTGAAGCCGCGCCGGGTTTCGCGCACGGGCCTGGAATTCGTGGACATGGGCCACGAGACCTGCCGCCTCGGCGACGGCATCGTGCCGGTCCGCGCGATCGTGGGTTATTTGAAAACCTTCGGTTTCCGCGGCTCGATCGGCATCGAACACGAGCCCGAGACCTACAACCCGAGCAACGAGATCCTGGAGAGCCGCGAGCGGGTGGGACAGTGGTGGGCCGATATGCAGATCCGGGAGACAGTTCCTCCCCTGCGGGTGGCGGTGGTCGGCTGCGGCAATATCGCCGGACAATATGGCGAGGCCCTCGTCCGTTCACACCAGATCAAGATCCTCGGCGCGCAGGATCTGGATCAGAACCGAACCAGCAACTGGGTAAGCAAATTTGGCGGCAGGGCCTATGGTTCACTTGATGAGGTGCTGGCCGATCCGCAGGTCGAGGCCGTCGTCAACCTCACGATCCAGCCGGCCCACGTCGAGGTGGTCACGCGCTGCCTGGAGGCCGGCAAGCATGTGCATTCCGAGAAACCGCTGGCCCCGACCTACGTCGAGGCAAAGAAGCTCGTGGATCTCGCCGCCGCACGCGGTTTGCGGCTGAGCTGCGCTCCGGTCACCTGGTTGGGCGAGGCTCAGCAGACGGCCTGGAAGCTGATCCGGGAATACCGGATCGGCACGCCGCGCGTGGCCTACGTGTCGGTGGACTGGGGCCGCATCGAGACCTGGCATCCCAACGCCAAGCCCTTCTATGCGGTGGGCCCGGTCTTCGATGTGGCCGTGTATCCGATTTCCCTCCTTACGGCCTGGTTCGGGCCGGTGAGCAAGGTCACGGCGGGCGGTGCCCTGCTGCTGCCCGAACGTTGGGGCATGGACGGACGGCCTTTTTCGATCACCACCGAAGACTGGACGGCGGCGATCCTGCAGTTCGCGAACGGACTGCAGGTGCGGCTGACCGCCAACTTCTATGTGATGAACCCCACGCAATGGCAGGCCACGCTCGACCTCCACGGCGACGACGGCTCGCTCAGCACCGAGTGGTATGCGGCCACGGCCGCGGTGCGGGTGTGCCGCAATGGCTCCGGCTACCGACGAATCCCGTTGTTGCGCCAACCGGCGGGGACCGGACGCTGGTTCGTGGACTGGGCTTCGGGCGTGGTCGGACTCTGGCAGGGACTCCGCAGCAAGGAACCGCACCCGACAACCGGCGCCCACGCGGCCCACGTTGTCGAGGTCATGGAATCAGTCCACCGCTCGCTCCGCGAAGGCCGGACCATCCATCTGACCAGCGACTTTCACGCGCCGAGCCCGGCGCCGTGGGCGAAGTAAGGAACTTGCCCCAAGCACCGGGGCGAGGGCGCCCCGGCTCCAGTTCGATCTAGGCCGACCGCACGGCAGGTGCGGAGCTGTTTTGAGATTTGTGGGCAGCGCGCTTGTGCGCGCCGCAAATGAGCACCCACGAGCGGGCTGCCCACCGGTAACCCAGCCTCACAGCCGTGACGTCGCGTGACGCAGGGCGCGCTGGTAGGCGCGGATGCCGGGGTCCTCGCTGGTGTCGCAAAGCGTTTCCAGAGCGAGGCGCAGGGCTTCGCCCGGTTTGCCTTCGGCGTGGAGCGTGAGCGCGAGGAAGGCGTCGAATTCGCGGTTCTCGGGAAACTGCAGCTGCGCGGAGCGCAGCACGGCGGCGGAACGCTCGAACTGGCCGAGATGACGCAACGTCGAGCCGAGACCGAGCAGCGCGCCGGCGAGTTCGTTCTTCGGCAGGCCGAGGGCCACGGCCCTTTCGTAGTAGGGCAGCGCCGCGACCTCGCGACCGAGCACGTCGCAGGTCCACGCGAGCTGGTAGTTGATCTCGGCGACGTTGGGGTGGCGGGCGTCGAGCTGCTGCAACCGGGGCAGAATGGCCGCAGCCTGCCCGTGTGCGCGGGCGCCGACGATGGCGTCGAGTTCTTCCTTCCACGGCGGCAGTTCGGTCGGAGCATCCATGGCGTGAGGAGAACACAAAGCAGCCAAGGAGCGAAGAACAGAAACCATGGGGACGTGGAAGGTCAGGTAGTTGGTCTCGCATCTCAGGCTTCTCTGTTACCTCGGATGCAAACGAGGCATGTGCTCTTACCCAGCGTCTTTGCTCCTTCGCTCCTTTGTGTTCCCTGTCTTGAGGCGTGGTCTTCAGCGCGTGCCGAGGTCCTTGTAGTAATACGTGGTCGGGCAATAGCCGCCGGCGGGGTAGAGCGCGTAGTGGGGAATCTCGCCCACACGCACCCAGCCGCCGCGTTCATAAAGTCGGGCGCCGTCTGCGCCGCTGACGGCATCCAGCACCAGCAGGGTGCGACCGGCCTCGCCTGCCGCCTGTTCGGCGGCGGTGAGCAACGCGGCGCCGAGGCCCTGTTTGCGCGCCCGGCGATGCACGAGCATCTTGCAGAGATCCGCGCGATGCGGCTGGTTGTCCGGCAGGTCGAGCACGAGCTGCACGGTGCCGCAGATGCCGGCGGCATCTTCGGCGACAATCAGGATGCGCGCGCCACGGACGACGTCGTCCGCCACGCGCTGCCAGAAGGCGAGGGCGCGCTCGCGGCTGAGCGGCAGCATGAAGCTCACGGAGGCCCCGCCTTCGACGCAGTTGAGCAGAACATCAACCAGGGCCTGCATCTGGTCCTTCGAGACGGAATCCAGCCGGCGGACGTTTGCCAGAGTCATGGCCCGGGGGATCTCGTTGGCAGGTTACCCGGTTCAGTCGGCCTTGGCCGCTGCGGGTTCGTCGGCCTTGCTTGTCTCAGCCTCAGCTTCCGCGGCCTTGGCTTTGCGGGCTTCGGCCCAGGCCTTGTATTCGTCGGTCTTGCGGAAATCGGCGAAAGCCTCGTCGCCGTGCACGATCTGCGCGTCCACATCCACCGAGGGGAAGCGCGCGCCGAACTCGTCGAGCACGGCGAGGGTCTCCTTCGGGTTGTTGCTGCGAAGGCCGATGGACATGAGCGTGTCGTAGGCCCCGTAGAGCGTGGGTTCATCGGCCAGGGCCTGACGGGCGTTCTTGCGGGCGGTCTCGAAGTCGCCGCTCTCGATGCAGACGTTGGCGGACAGCAACGTGAGGTAGGGGTCGCCGCCGATCCGCTTGTTCACGGCTTCGATGCGGCGCAGGCAGCCAGCGTAGTTCTTGCGCAGGAGATCGCTGTCGATCGAGATCAGGTCGAGGCTCTGGTCGTCAGGATAGGTCTTTTCCCACTGCTCCATCACGCGCAGGTATTTGGACTCGTCGATGTCCTGCGCGATGCGCAGGCGGAGCATCAGCACGGTGCGGTCGAGCTTCACGGACTCGGGCAGCGGTTCCAGCGTGTGCCAGGCCTGGATCAGCTGGCCGGCCTGCATCTGCTGGGACGCCTTGTGCACCGCCGGGAACGACTGGGCGTATTCGGCCTCCTTCGGCTTGAGAAAGCCGAGCGCGCCCTTCCGCATCTGGCTTACCAGTGGCAGCGCGGTGCGACGCGAGGTTTCGCTCATGGTCTCGCCGGAGAGGAAGATGAAGCAGTCCTGCCACAGCAGCTCGCCCTGGCGCGAACGCGACGGGATGAAGCCGAAGTAATTGACCGCGCCGTCTTCGGACAGCACGCGGATCAGGATGCGTTTGCCCCCGTCGGAATCCTGCAGGCGCAGAAACCGGCCTGCGGTGAACGTGCCGAACTGCTGCCCGATCGCCGCCAGGCCCTTGGTTACTCCTTGGCGAAACCCCACCAGCTCCGCTTCCGTGAGGCCGAGCCCCTCGGT
>JAUPWC010000314.1 GCA_030916665.1 Verrucomicrobiota bacterium | reverse complement strand
TGCAGGTGCCTGCAGGCCAGGCGAACCCGAGCCCGCCGATCGGTCCGGCACTCGGCCAGCAGGGCGTCAACATCATGGAGTTCTGCAAGCAGTTCAATGCGCAGACGCAGCAGGTCGAGAAGGGCCTGCCGATTCCCGTGGTGATCACGGTCTACAGCGACCGCAGCTTCACTTTCATCATGAAGACGCCGCCCGCGTCCGTGCTGATCCGCAAGGCGATCGGCATCGAGAAGGGCAGCGGCACGCCGAACACCGCCAAGGTCGGCAAGATCACGCGCAAGCAGCTCGAAGATATTGCCAGGACGAAGACCCCGGACCTGACCGCCGCCGATCTCGAAGCGGCCGTGAGGACCATCGCGGGCAGTGCCCGCAGCATGGGTGTCGATGTCGAAGGGTTGGAGGTCTGATCATGGTTGCCGTCGCCAAGCGTATGAAGCCGTGGGCCGAGAAGATCGTCCCGGGCAAGCAGTATCCGATCGACGTGGCCCTGGGGCTCGTCAAGCAGTTCGCCAGCGCCAAGTTCGACGAGGCCGTCGACGTGGCCGTGAACCTCGGCGTGGACGCGTCCAAGTCGGACCAGCAGGTCCGCGGCTCGACCGTGCTCCCGCACGGCACGGGCAAGACCGTCCGCGTCGCCGTGTTCACGCAGGGCAAGAATGCCGATCTCGCGCGTGAAGCCGGCGCCGACATCGTCGGCATGGAAGACCTCGCCGAGAAGGTGAAGGCGGGTGAACTCAACTTCGACGTGGTGGTCGCCAGCCCGGACGCCATGCGCGTCGTGGGCCAGCTCGGCCAGATCCTCGGTCCGCGCGGCCTGATGCCGAACCCGAAAGTTGGCACAGTCACGCCGGATGTCGCGGGTGCCGTCCGCAATGCGAAGGCCGGCCAGGTGCGTTTCCGTACCGACAAGGGCGGCGTGATCCACTGCACGATCGGCAAGGCGAGCTTCGACACGTCGAAGCTGAAGGAAAACCTGCAGGCCCTGCTGGGCGACCTGCAGAAGTCCAAGCCGGCGTCGTCGAAGGGCGTCTATCTGCGCAAGGTCACCGTGTCGTCGACGATGGGTCCCGGCGTGCCGGTCGTCCAGTCGTCGCTCGCGTCGACCGCGGGTTGAGCCGGGAAGAAGTTTTCTTGAATTCAAGGTTTTGATGCAGGGCCGTCCATCGCCCCAGCCCACGCGAGTGGCGCAAGGCGGGGGGCGGTCATCATCGAAGACCGCAGGCGGGAGAGCTCTTCGCAGAGTCGCTCCCTTAATCGCGCAGCCTGCGCAGATGGTGGTACCCGAGTCAGTGTCTCACTGCCGAAGGTCCGCCTTCTTAAGAAGGGCGAACGCCTACGGATGGGTGTTCGAAGTTTGATCTTCAGGCCAGGAGGAAGACATGGCGCTTAGATTTGACGACAAGAAGGCACTGGTCGCCGAAGTGGCAACGGTCGCGCAGTCCGCGCTGTCCGTGGTCGCTGCGGAATACCGGGGGCTGCCGGTTGCGAAGCTCACCGAGCTCCGCGCCAAGGCCCGCGCCAACCGCGTCTACATGCGCGTGGTGAAGAACACGCTGGCCCGTCGAGCCATCGCCGGCACTCAGTTCGAGTGCGTCGGTGACAAGCTCAAGGGTCCGCTGATCCTCGCCTTCTCGCAGGACGATCCGGGCGCGGCAGCACGGCTGATCAAGGCATTCGCGAAGGACAACGACAAGCTCGTACCTAAGCTGGTGTCCCTGGGCGGCACGGTTCTGCCGGGCAGTGACCTCGAGCGCGTCGCAAGCCTTCCTACGAAGGACCAGGCTTTGGCGCAGCTGCTGGGAGTCATCAAGGCCCCGATCGGCAAGTTCGTTCGCACGCTGGCAGAGCCTCACGCGAAGCTCGTGCGCACGATCGCAGCGGTCAAGGACCAGAAGAGCGCGGCCGCCTGAGGCGGTCGCACACGTTGATTTACGGGTATTCAGGCAACAGCTTTTACAGGAGCTACGCAAATGGCTGCTACTAAGGAAGACATCCTCACCGCGATCTCGAACATGACCGTCATGGAGATCGTTGACCTCGTCAAGATGATGGAAGACAAGTTCGGCGTCACCGCCGCTGCCCCGATGGCCATGATGGCTGCCGGCGCCGCTGCGGCCCCGGCTGCGGCAGTGGAAGAGCAGACCGAGTTCGCCGTCACGATGACGAGCTTCGGCGCGAACAAGGTCGGCGTGATCAAGGTGATCCGCGAGCTGACCGGTCTCGGCCTCAAGGAAGCCAAGGACCTCGTCGAGGGCGTGCCCTCGCTGGTCAAGGATTCCGTGCCGAAGGCCGACGCCGACGCCATCAAGAAGAAGCTCGAAGACGCAGGCGCGGCCGCGGAGATCAAGTAACCGCGATGCACGGGCCCGTGCCCGTTGCAGCAAGGGGAGCCGGGCGGTGCAACGACACCGTCCGGCGGCCCCTGTTCGTCGTTTTTTCGTCCGGTAGTTTCCGTCGCGCTCAGGCGCCGGCATCGGCAGCCTAGAGAGGGTGATCGCAATGGCTTATTCCTTCACCGAAAAGAAGCGCATCCGCAAGGATTTCGGCAAGCGGTCCAGCATCCTCGAGGTGCCGTACCTGCTCGCCATCCAGCTCGATTCGTACCGCAAGTTCCTGCAGGCCGACACGGCCGAGGCGGCGCGTGACGAAATCGGCCTGCACGCCGCATTCAGGAGCGTGTTCCCGATCATCAGCTATTCGGGCAACGCGCTGCTCGAGTACGTCAGCTACCGGCTCGGCGAGCCGGTGTTCGACGTCAAGGAGTGCCAGCTCCGCGGCCTCACCTACGCCGCACCGCTGCGTGTCAAGGTGCGCCTCGTCGTGTTCGACAAGGAAGCCCCCGGCGCCAAGAAGCCGGTGAAGGACATCCGCGAGCAGGAAGTCTACCTGGGCGAACTGCCCCTGATGACCGACAACGGCACGTTCGTCGTGAACGGTACCGAGCGCGTCATCGTTTCCCAGCTGCACCGCAGCCCCGGCGTGTTCTTCGATCACGACCGCGGCAAGACGCACAGCTCGGGCAAGCTCCTGTTCAATGCGCGCGTCATTCCTTACCGCGGCTCGTGGCTCGACTTCGAGTTCGACGCCAAGGACTGCGTCTACGCGCGCATCGACCGCCGCCGCAAGCTGGCGGTCACCATCCTGCTGCGCGCGCTCGGCTACAGCGACGAGCAGATGCTCGACATGTTCTTCGAGAAGAACACGTTCAACCTGTCGGCCAGCAGCATCGAAATGGTGCTGGTGCCGAGCCGCCTGCGCGGCGAGACCGCGGCGTTCGAGATCAAGGCGAACGGCAAGGTCATCGTCGAGGAAGGTCGCCGCATCACGGCGCGCCACGTCCGGCAGATGGAAGACGCCGGCATCGAGCGCCTGGCCGTGCCGACCGACTATATGGTCGGCAAGGTGCTCGCGCATGACGTCGTCAACACCGA
>JAUPWC010000313.1 GCA_030916665.1 Verrucomicrobiota bacterium | reverse complement strand
CGTTCAGCTTGGCTTGAGGGCGCAGCGCGTCGGGGAGAGGAATCAGTTCCGCCACTTTCTCACCACGGCGGGTGATGACGATGGTCTCATGTTTGGCCGCGCGCACCCAGCTTCCGGTCTCGGCATGAAGCTCCGTGATCGAGATGCTTCTCATGGACGGTAAATTGCGGCCCGCTGCGTTTCAGTTCAACGCCGGGATCGGGAACGGCGACAGGGTGGGGTTGCTCAGTTACTCAATATCCTGATATTTCAAACTCGAAGCAACGAGTTTTGGGCGAGTTCTGGCGCAGCCGCGCAAGTGCCCAATTTGTGAACAAGTTTTGACGATTCAGGCCGGGTTTTTACTTGATTGTTGGGAGGAAAATGGTGAGAAATGGGGCGTTCTGGGGAGCTAGGGCACCCGGACTCCTTCCATGGCGTCAACCGGCACAAGCATCTATTCGGGGCGTTTTGAGCACGCTCTCGACGACAAGAATCGTCTCACGATTCCGTCGGCTTGGCGCTGGACGCACTCCGACACCGAGCAGTTTCTCGCGATGCCGCACCCCGACGGCTACATCGCCGTGCTCCCGCCGGCGCGCGTGCAGAAGCTCCTCGCGCAGGTCTCCGAGATGAAGATCTCCGACCGCGACGCGCAGGCGGTGAAGGCCAAGATCTTCTCGGAGGCGCTCACGTTCACCTTCGACAAGCAGGGCCGCTTCGGCGTGAGCGCCGATCTCCTGAAACATGCCAGCATCGCGAAGGACGCGGTGCTCACCGGCATGGGCGACACTTTCAACATCCTCAGTCCGTCCCGCTGGACCGAGATGCAGCGCAGCACGGCGGGCGAAAACTTCGGCGACATGATGCGCCGCATCGGCCTCTAAAATTTTCCATGAAGATTCTGACGCCCCTGATCAAGTCCCAGCCCCTCCCGAAACTTTCGACGGTGTTCTGCGCGCACCGGCGGTCACTCCTGCGCGAACCGATCTCGATCGTTCTGCCCTGGAAGAAGCCCCATGCCCGCATCCGTCATTGAGATTCAGCCGCGCACCATGACCCCGGGGCACCTTCCTGTCATGCTGCACGAGGTCCTCGAATACCTCGCGCCGCAGGCGGGCCGGCAGATCCTCGACTGCACCTTCGGCGGGGGCGGCCACACCGGCGCCCTGCTCGCTGCCGGTGCCCGCGTGACCTCGCTCGACCGCGATCCCGCCGCCGCCCCGCGCGCCGCGCGCACCGCGGCGGAGTTTCCCGCGACCTTCCGGTTTGTGGACCTGAACTTCGGCGACCTGGCTTCGCTGGCCGACACGGGCTTCGACGGCATCCTCTTCGACCTCGGTGTTTCCTCGTTCCAGCTCGACGAGGCCGACCGCGGTTTCGCCTTCCGGCACGATGCCGAGGCCGACATGCGCATGGACCCGCGCGCCGGCCAGTCCGCCGCCCGCTGGCTGGAAACCGCCAGTCACGAGGCGCTCGTCCGCGCCATCCGCGACTACGGCGAGGAAGACAACTGGCGCAAGGTCGTCTCGGCCATTGAGGCTGCCCGCGGCTCGGGCCAGCTCGCCCGCACCGCGTCGCTCGCCGCGCTCATCGCCGACGCCATCCCGGCCTACGCCAAGCGCGAATCCCGCATCCACCCCGCGACGCGTTCCTTCCAGGGCATCCGCATCGCGGTGAACGACGAGATCGGCGCCATCGAGCGCAGCCTGCCGGCGGCCTTTGCCAAGCTCGCTCCCGGCGGCGTGCTCGCGGTGATCAGCTTCCACTCGCTCGAAGACCGCCCCGTGAAGCGATTCTTCCGCCAGGTCTGCGGCCTGCCCGTGGACGAGAACGATTCCACGCCGCAGCAGCTCCGCGCCAAGCACGCCGATCCGCTCACCCGCAAGCCCGTCATCCCTTCCGCGGCCGAGATCGCCGCCAATCCGCGCAGCCGCTCCGCCAAGCTCCGCGTCCTCCGCAAACTCTGACCCCCGCTCCGCGCATGAAGCCCCCTCCGACCAACGCCCTCGTCAACCGCGCCATCCTCCTGACTCTCGTCCTGCTGCTGTTCTCCGGCACCCTCGGCCTAGGCGCCGTCTGGATGCGCCAGGGCATTTCCCAAGCCGCCAACGAGAGCCGCGCCATCCATGTGAGGATCGCCGACATCGAGCGCCGCCTCGACGAGGTCAACGCCGAGGTGGCCACCGCCACCAATCCCGATGCACTCCTCCGCCAGAACCAGACGATGCGCCTCGGCCTGGTCACGCCGCGGGAGATCCAAGTGCAGCGCGTGAACGTCTCGCCCGAGCTGAACCTCGCCGCGAAGCGCAACCGCGAGATCTTCAGCGTCCGCGCCGCCTCGCTCGAGGTTTCGGCCGACCGCGCCCCCGTCTTCCAGTTCATGACCGCCGCGCTGCGCTGATCCATTTTCATGTCCAAGGGCTTCGCATCGAACCGTCTCACCCTGCTCGCCGTCGGCGTGCTGGTCTGCTTCATGGCGGTCGGCGTGCGGCTGGTGTTCCTGCATGTGTTGGACCGGGACGAATTGCTCAGCTACGTGGACAAGGCCCGCCGCCAGATCGTGGTCGAGCAGGCCCGCCGCGGTGCCATCCTTGATGCGCGCGGTAATCTCCTCGCGACCAGCCGTTCCGAGATCACGCTCGCGGTCGATCCCTGGTCGGTGGTCGAATTCCTCGAAGCCGACAAGAACGAGGTCCGCCGCGCCAAAAAGGCCGCCGACGAGCGCGCCAAGCGCACCCAGCTCGCCGCCATCCTCGGCGTGACCACGGCGGAGATCGACGCGGCCTTTTTGCCTCGCATGCGATCGGTGGCCCCCGGGCAGGATGTCCGCGACGGAAAGCGCGACGGCCAGACCAAGGACCGCTGGTTCAAGCTCCGCGAGGGCATGGACGAGCCGACCTACGACAAGATCGCCGCCCTGAACATCCGCGGCATCACCGCCGAGCGCGTTTATCGCCGTGTCTATCCCAGCTCCACGCTCGCCGCCAACCTCATCGGCTACCTCAACCGCGAGGGCACCTCCGTCACCGGCGTCGAGCGCCACTTCGACCTCTACCTCAAGGGCGAGGACGGCTGGATCGAGTCGGAGAAGGACGGCACCCGCCGCGAACTCGCGCAGTTCCGCTCCCGCGAGGTCGCCGCCCGCGACGGCCACGACGTGGTGCTGACCATCGACTCGGTCGTGCAGCACATTATTGAGGACGAACTCCGCGCCATCACCCAGAGTTACAGCCCCAACTTCGCCACCATCATCGTCAGCGAGGCGCGCACCGGCCGCATCCTCGGCATGGCAAATTCCCCGAGTTTCGATCTGAACCAATACAACAAGGCCCCGCTCGAGGCGCAGCGGAACTATGCGGTCACCGACCTGATCGAGCCGGGCTCGACCTTCAAGATCGTGGCCGCCGGCGCCGCGCTCGACCAGGGCATCGTCTCCCCGGCGTCCTCGTTTGACTGCGGCAATCCCATCGCGAACTACCGCGGCCGCGACCTCAAGCTGCCGAAGGAGGACCATCCCTTCGGCCTGCTCACCGTGTCGGAGATCGTGAGCCACTCGAGCAACCGCGGCGCGGCCCAGCTCGCGATGCTGATGGGCGGCGACCGCTTCCACGAATACGCGCAGCGTTTCGGCTTCGGCGTCTCCACGAAGTTCCCGCTCGGCGGCGAGGTGCGCGGCATCCTTGAAGAACCCAAGCGTTGGGACGGTCTGACCATCACCCGCATGCCCATGGGCCACGCCGTCGCGGCCACGCCGCTGCAGATCCACATGGCGATGAGCGTGGTGGCCAACGGCGGCGCCCGCATGCGTCCGCAGATTCTCCAGGAAATCCGCGATGGCCAGGGCAACGTCGTGCGCACCTTCGATCCCGAGAAGGTCCAGCAGGTCCTCAAGCCCAGCACCGCGGCCACGCTCGCGCAGATGCTGCACGGCGTCGTCGGCCCCGAGGGCACCGCCAAGGGCTTCGACATCCCCGGCTTCGAAATCGCGGCCAAGACCGGCACGACGCAGAAGATCGTGGACGGCCGCTACGTGACCAACCGCCACGTCGGTTCCTTCGTCGGCTTCTTCCCGGCCAGCCGCCCCGAGATCGTCCTTTCCGTGATCGTGGACGACGCGCAGGTCCCCGGCGGCCACAACTACGGCCGCGCCGTCGCCGCGCCCGCCTTCAAGCGCGTGGCCGAACAACTCATCCAGTATCTCGACATCAAGCCCGTGACTCCTCTCACCCGCAACCTCATGGCGATGCAGGGAGGTGCCCTGTGATCGGTTACCTCACGCCCAACTATCCCCTCGTCGCCGCCTTCCGCACCCTCACCCCGACCCGTTCGCGTCCCGCGGACCGGATCAGCCGGCAAATCTTCAAAATGGCCCCCAAGCTCTCCGACTACCTCCCCGAGGACGAAATCCGCGCGAGCAAAGGCGATCTCGACCGTCCCATCTCCGGCCTGGCCATGGACAGCCGCCGCGTGCTCCCCGGCAACCTCTTCTTCGCGCTCCCCGGCCGCCGGGCCGACGGCAACTCCTTCATCGACGAGGCCATCCAGCGCGGCGCCGTCGGCATCGTGGCCGAGAAGATCCCCGCCGCGACCGCCGCGCGCGTGACCTACATCCAGGTCCACGACGCCCGCCGCGCGCTCGCCCAGGTCTCGCAACGCTATTTTGGCTTTCCCGACAAGTCGCTCGAGCTGGTCGGCGTGACCGGCACCAACGGCAAGACCACCGTCACCAACCTCATCAAGCACCTGCTCTCGACCAGCGCGCAGCGCGTCGGTCTCGTCGGCACGGTCAACTACGACCTCGGCGCGCGCGTTGTGCCTTCCTACCGCACCACGCCCGAGTCGCTGGAACTCTTCGGCATGCTCGCGCAGATGCGCGATGCCGGCTGCCGCCAGGCCGCGATGGAGGTCAGTTCGCACGGCATCGACCAGCACCGCGTGCTCGGCATGCAGTTTGCCGTCGGCGTCTTCACCAATCTCACCCGCGACCACCTCGATTACCACAAGACGCTCGACGCCTACTTCGAGGTGAAGTCCCGCCTGTTCAACGGCGGCATCGGCACTTCCCCGCGCGCCGCCGTGGTCAACCTCGACGACGAGTGGGGCCGCCGCCTCGCCGCCGAGGTGCCGAAGCACGTCCGCGTTGTCACCTTCGGCGAGTCGCCCGAGGCCACCGTGCGCGCCGAAAACGTGCGCCTCGGCTTCAAGGGCACGGCGCTCACGCTCGTCTGGCCCGAGGGCCGCGCCGAGATCGAGAGCCCTTTCATCGGCCGCTACAACGTGAGCAACCTGCTGGCCGCCTTCGCCGCCTGCTACGCGCTCGGCCGCGATCCGGCGGTCATCGCGATCCGGCTCAAGAGTTTCCCCGGTGTCTCCGGCCGCATGGAGCGCATCGAGGAGGGCCAGCCCTACAACGTGCTCGTGGACTACGCGCACACCGACGACGCCCTCCGCAACGCCCTCGGCATGCTCCGCGCCATCACGCCGGGCCGGCTCTTTGTGGTGTTCGGCTGCGGCGGCAACCGCGACCGCACCAAGCGCCCGCTCATGACCGGCGCCGTGCAAGAGTTCGCCGACTTCGCCTGGGCCACCGCCGACAACCCGCGCGGCGAGCAGCTCGCGCAGATTTTCAGCGACATGAAGGCAGGCGTGAAGGCCCCCGACAAGATTACCTTCGTCGAGGACCGCCGCCACGCCATCAGCCTCGCGCTCGACGCCGCCAAACCGGGCGACTGCCTGCTCATCGCCGGCAAGGGCCACGAGACCTACCAGGAATTTGCCGACACGATCGTGCCG
Source organism: Verrucomicrobiota bacterium (assembly GCA_030916665.1). Classification (GTDB taxonomy): domain Bacteria; phylum Verrucomicrobiota; class Verrucomicrobiia; order Opitutales; family Opitutaceae; genus Lacunisphaera. The sequence continues at coordinate 142 of JAUPWC010000313.1, read as the reverse complement.
TTCGACGACCGCCAGGTCGTCCGCGAACTCATCGGGATCAAAGCCATCAAGCCTGCCTGAACTCCGCGCCATGCCATCGTTCGCCGCAGAAAAGCTCGCCACCTGGACCGGTGGCACTTGGTCCCCGTTGCCGGGGACGGCG
>JAUPWC010000312.1 GCA_030916665.1 Verrucomicrobiota bacterium | reverse complement strand
TCCGCGAAGAGGTTCGCCACGGAAGGCACGATCCCGGCGGCCGTCGCGCGCGCCGATCTGTACAAGCGGCGCGCCGTCGCCATACTCTTGCCCAAGGAGATGACCGCAGACCAGGCGGGAACCCATCCTGCGACCTTGCCGAGCGCCTGAGCGCGCCGCTGCAGTGGTCGGGCGCGCGCCGCCGAAGGGCGCGCCCGTGCATCGCCACCAATCCAAAGGAGACTCCGGTGAATGTTCTCGTGAAGTTCCGCCAAGCCCTCGCCCTGGCTGCCGCTGTAGTGGCGACCGCCTGTGCGTTTGCGGCGCAGGCCCAGCCCAGGGATTCCTGGCCGTCCAAGCCGATCCGCTTCGTGGTCCCGTTTGCCGCAGGCGGCTCAATCGACGTAGTGGCCCGTCTGATGGGCCGGCACCTGGAAGGACGGCTCGGTCAAAACGTCGTGGTGGAGAACCGCCCCGGCGCAGGCGGAACCGTCGGTGCGGACTCGGTAGCGCGGGCCGCGGCCGACGGGCACACCTTCCTGTTTACGGCGCAGGGGCCACTGGTGCTCAATCCGTTCCTGATGAAGCGCTTGCCTTACAACGCCGAAACTGCGTTCGCGCCGGTCACCCTCGTGGCCGAGGCACCGAACCTTTTGGTGACCAACCAAGCGTTTCCGGTGGCTAATTTTTCCGACTTGCTTGCTTTTGCCAAGTCAAACCCGGACAAGATGACCTTTGGCACGCAAGGAGTGGGCACCACCGGGCACGTCACCGGCGAACTGATCAATCAGCTGACTGGGCTTGGTCTCACTCACGTTGCCTATCAGGGGTTTCCTCCCGCCCTGACGGACGTTCTGGCCGGGCGGGTCGGCATGATGATCGGGGACACGATCAACCTTGTGCCGCGCATCCGATCCGGCCAGCTGCGGCCCATCGCCATCGCGTCTGCCCGACGCAGCACCGTGCTGCCGCAGGTGCCGACCTTCGCCGAGGCGGGTCACCCTGAAATCGTCTCGGGCCCATGGTTCGCGGTGCTGGCACCCGCAGGTACCGGCATCGAGATCCGCCGCAAGCTCTCCGATGAGATGCGCCAGATCCTGAATCAGGGTGAGGTCCAGGAGAAGTTGAAGGAACTCGGCGTGGAAAGCCGAGGGATGACTCCGGAGGAGTTCGATGCCTACCTGAAGGCCGAGTACAAGCGCTGGGGCGGCGTGATTCGCAAGGCGGGGATCACGCTGGACAAGTGACCCGGCTACGGATCGCAGGCGCCAAGCCTGCCGGCTCGGCTTTCCAGCAGGGACATGGTGGTGAAGAAGGTACTCAGATCATCGGCGGGAATCCCGGCGAGAAGGTCGGCTTCCACCAGGTTGATCATGTCCTCCACCTGCCGGTGGACTTTCCTGCCGGTGGCCGTCAGGCTCAGTCGCAATCGCCGGCGGTCCTCGGGGTCCACGCCCTTCTTGAGGTAGCCCTGTTCGACCAGCTTGTCGATCGCCCGGCCGACGAAGAAGGCATCGGTGCTGGTGCGCTCGGCGACCTGCATCGCCGAGAGGGGCTCGTAGCGTCCGATGACGGCCATGACACGCCAGCTGGTCACCGTCAGGCCGAACTCGCTCTTCCACCACGGGGCGAGATGGCGTGTGATGCGCGATGCCACCGACAGGCAGCGGTAAGAGATTCTGTTTTCAAGAGGCACACGGGGAGCGTTGCGCATGCGCAGATTCTACGGATCGGGACAGCCGCGTCGGCTGCCGGTCCGCAGCGCGGCGCGAGCATTTCTTCGTCTGCCAGTCGGGAGAAGTCGAGACCATGAATGCGCAAATGCTGCAAGTGCGCGTGGCGCGCAAGATTGCCCTTGCGCTGGACATTGCCTTGTTCGAACTGGTGAGCACCGACGGCAGGGCACTGCCTCCGTTCTCTGCGGGCTCGCACGTGGACGTTCTGTTGCCCTCTGGTGTCACGCGCCAGTACTCGCTGTGCAACGATCCTGAGGAGTCGCACCGCTACCAGATTGCCGTGCTCAAGGACCCGCGGGGCAGGGGAGGATCGCGCGCGATGCACGAGCTCGTGCGCGAAGGTGATGTGATCACCATCAGCGCACCGCGGAACCATTTCCCACTCACTCCGGGTGCCGAGGAGACCTTGCTGATCGCCGGCGGCATCGGCATCACGCCCTTGCTGTGCATGGCCGAGCGGCTGTACGTGCTCAAGCAGCCTTTCACCCTGCATTACTGTTCGCGTTCGGTGGAACGCACAGCGTTCCGGGAGCGCATCCAGCAGGCGGGCTATGCAGCGCACGTGCAGTTGCACCTTGACGACGGCCCGCAGCAGCAGAAGCTCGGCTTGCCCGCGCTGCTGCGCACGCCACGGCGCGGAGTCCACATCTACACCTGCGGTCCCAAGGGTTTTATGGACGCTGTGCTGTCCAATGCGCGCAGCAGCGGCTGGCCGCAGGACCAGCTTCACTACGAGTTCTTCAGCGCCGCGCCGCAGAAGCTGGCCACCGACGGAAGCTTCGAGGT
>JAUPWC010000311.1 GCA_030916665.1 Verrucomicrobiota bacterium | reverse complement strand
CTGGCTGGACGAAGTGAACTGGGTGGAGCAACTCGCCGCCCGCGAACCGCGCATCCGGGCCATTGTGGCCAGGGTCGCCATCGATGCCGGCGCGCAGACCACGGCAGCCATCGCCGAGCTGCGCCGGCACCCGCTCGTCCATGGCGTGCGCCACCATTTCGAGCACGCCTCCACGGACTACTGCGCCCGGCCGGAATTCATCGCGGGCGTGCGCCAGCTCGCGGCCGCGGGCCTGAGCTTCGACATCTGCTGCAAGCACCCGCAACTGCCCGCGGTGATCGAGCTCGTGCGCCAGTGCCCGGACGTCAGCTTCATCCTCGACCACGGCGGCAAGCCCGACATCCGCGCCGGCATGATTGATCACTGGAGCGAGCACATCTGAATTCTTGCCGCTCTGCCCAACGTGGTCTGCAAGCTCTCGGGTCTCGTCACCGAAGCCGACCACCTGCGCTGGAGGCCCGAGCAACTTCGGCCCTACGTCGCACACCTCATCGAGTCCTTCGGACCCACGCGACTGCTCTTCGGCGGGGACTGGCCGGTCGCCAAGCTCGCCTGCGGCTACACCCGCTGGCTGGGCCTGGCCCGCAACTTCACCGCCCGTCTGACCGCGGCGGAGCAGACGGCCATTTTTGAGGGCAACGCCGCCCGCATCTACCGGATCTGAGCCGCGATGACCGCCCTGCCCCACCGTCCTTTCGGTTCGACCGCCGAGCACCTCCCGGCCCTCGGCTTCGGCGCCGGTTTTGCCAACTTCGCGGGATTCGAGCGCTCGATCGAAACCGTGCGCCGGGCCCACGCGGCCGGCCTGCGTTATTTCGACACCTCGGTGATGTATCGGGACGGCGCTTCCCAAGCCATCCTCGGCGAGGCGCTCGCCTCCGCACCCGCCTTTGTCGCGACGAAGATCGGCTATTTCCGCGAAGCGCGGCACTTCCGGTCCGTCGAAGCGATGCACGTGCAGCTCCGGGAGAATCTCCGCCTGTTGCGCCGCGACTCCGTTGATCTGCTGCAGGTGCATGAGGCGGACTGGGACAACTGGTGGAGCGACCGCTCCGAGCTCGGCTTCCGCCGGCTCTTCGATCCGGAGGGCAGTTTCGATTTTGCGAACGCCCCGGTCATCCGGTTCCTCCGCGAGGCCAAGGCCCGCGGGCTCTGCCGTCACATCGGGGTCACGGGCAATCACGCCCGGCATCTCGGCCGCGTGATCAGCCAAGTGGACGGACTCGATGCCGTGCTCGTCGCCTACAACTACACGCCGCTCAACGTCACGGCCCGTGAGCACATCCTGCCCGTGGCCGCGACCAAGGGCATCGCTGTCGTCGTCGCAGGACTTTTCACCTTCATCAACTCATTGCCCCAGGGTTGGGCCACCGAGGGCAGTTACCTCGGCCCGCGTTCCGACGCACAGCTCGCAGCGCTGAAAAAACTCCAGCAAAACTGCGGCCTGCCGATGGCCGAACTGGCCCTGCGCTTCGTCGCCACCGACGAGCGCCTCGCCATCGTGCTCACCGGTGCCTGCCAGCCTGCGGAGGTGGACCAGAATATTGCCGCCTTCCTCCGCGGCCCGCTGCCCCCCGACCTCCATGCCGCCGTCGAGGCCATCGCCCGGCAGTTTGAGAGCGGGGCGGCGTGATTCAGCCCTGGTCGCGGTTGTATTCCGTCGGCCAGTTGGGCACGGAAAAAGCGCCACCGTCCACGAACAGGGTCTGGCCGGTGATGAAACCGGCATCGGGTCCGGCGAGAAACCGCACCGCCCGCGCGACATCGGCCGTCGTTCCCACCCGACGCAACGGGGTGATGCGTGCCCAGTTGTCCGCGTAGTCCGGCGCCTCCAGCTTGGTGCGCTCGTGCTCGATGGCGCCCGGCGACACGCAGTTCACGCGGATGCCGTGCGGCCCAAGTTCGAGCGCGGAAACCTTGGTGAATTGCTCGATGCCGCCCTTCGACGCCGTGTAGTCCACCAGCCGCGGGAAAGCCATCCAGTTGCACGCGGAACCCAGGTTGATGATCACGCCGCGGATGGCGCGCTCGACCATGAGCTGGGCGGCCCGCTGCGTGTTGAGGAAACAGCCCTTCAGGTTGGTGCGGATAACCCGGTCCCAATCCTCCTCCTTGAGTTCCAGCAGCGGCGACCAGGTCTGGATGCCGGCATTGTTCACCAGCAGGGCCGGCGTGGCGCCAAAATGCTGTGTGACCGTCTCGTAGAAGCTCCAGACCTCGGCTTTCAGTCCCACATCACAGCGGACCGCGAGCACGCGGCGACTGGTCGCGCGGATCAATTCCTCGGTTTCGTTCGCCTCGGACTCCTTGGCAACATGGCTGAACGCCACATCCCAGCCGTCCCTCGCCAGTGTGACCGCAATCTCGCGGCCGATCCCGCGGCTCGCCCCCGTCACCACCGCCAGTTTTGCCATGTCGCTCATACCGGCATTCAGCACAAGCCCGGCGCGGGGAACAATTGTATTCATCCGCCCGGTGGTTGCGGTTCGGCCGGGGCGGTGCATCTTCGACCCAATCCCACTGCACCCCATGAACCGCCCGCCCGCCTCCCAATTCAGCCAGGAACTCCTCGATCTCTACGACTACTACGTCCACGGCCAGATCGACCGCCGCGTGTTCATGGAACGCGCCGCCAAGTTCGCCGTCGGCGGACTGACCGCCGCCGCGCTGCTCGAGATGTTGAGCCCGAAATACGTCTTCGCTGCGCAGGTGCCCGCCGACGATCTGCGGATCAGCACCGATCACCTGAAGTATTCATCGCCCGACGGCAGCGGCGAGATGCGCGGCCTGTTCGCCAAGCCCTCCGGCGGCCTCGGCCGCCTGCCCGGCGTGCTCGTGGTGCATGAAAACCGCGGCCTCAATCCCTACATCGAGGACGTCGTTCGCCGGCTCGCGGTTGCGGGCTTCGTGGCCTTCGGACCCGACGCGCTTTACCCGGTCGGCGGCTATCCCGGCAACGACGACGAGGGCCGCGCCCTCCAGGCCAAGCTCGACCGCAACAAGATCACCGAGGACTTCGTGGCGGGCGCAAAATTTCTGCAGGGCCACTCCGCCTGCAACGGCTCGCTCGGCGTCGTGGGCTTCTGTTTCGGCGGCTGGATGTCCAACACCCTCGCCTGCCGCCTGCCGGAACTGAAGGCCGCGGTCCCCTACTACGGCGGCGCGCCCACGCTCACCGAGGTCCCGAAGATCAAGGCCTCGATTCTCCTGCAGTTCGCCGAGCTCGACACGCGGGTGAACGCCAGCTGGCCCGACTACGAAACCGCGCTGAAGGCGGCCGGTGTTTCCTTCGAGGCCCACTTCTATCCCGGCGTGAACCACGGTTTCCACAACGACACCACCCCGCGCTACGACAAGACGGCCGCCGAACTCTCGTGGGAGCGGACGCTGGCGTTCTTCAAGGCGAAGCTGGGGTGAAGCAGGGCCAGTCTTCACCTGGCCAGTTTGACGTCTTATCCGGCCGGTCGAAGACCGACCCTACTTTCCCCGCTTGTTGCGCGGATGAAACTTCGCGTGCTGGTCGAGCAGGCGCGAGGATTCGACCGCCGTGTAGATCTGCGTGGTGCCGATGCTGGCGTGGCCGAGCATCTCTTGGATCGCGCGCAGGTCGGCGCCGCCGCCGAGCAGGTGCGTCGCGAACGAATGGCGCAACAGGTGCGGCTTCACGGACTTTTCGAGGCCGGCGCGCTTCGCGGAATTCTTGACGATCACCCAGAGCGTTTTGCGCGAGATCGCCTTCCCTCGCTCGCTGATGAACAGCTCGCTGCCCGTGCGCGGCTTCACGAGTTTCGGTCGGGCGGAGACGAGGTAGGTCTGCACCGCATCCCGGGCCTTGGCCCCGAGCGGCACGACCCGCTCCTTGGCGCCCTTGCCAAAGACCCGCACGAAGCCGTTCTCCAAGTCCACCTGCTGGAGCGACAGTCCGCAGAGCTCGGAGATGCGCAGGCCGCTCGAGTAGAACAGCTCCAGCATGGCGCGATCGCGCACGGCATAGGCGTCGCCCCCGGCCGGCGCCGCGAGCAGCCGCTCCATTTCACCCGGCGAGAGCGTCTGCGGAAGTTTGCGGCGAAACTTCGGTCCGCTGAGGAGCGCGGCCGGGTCGTCGTCGCGCCGGCCTTGGCGCACGAAGTGTTTGAACAGCATGCGCACGGCGGCGAGCTTGCGGGCCTGGCTGGACTCGGTGAAACCCTCGTCGCTCAACCAGTGCAGCCACGCGGCAAGGTGCTTGGCGGTGACCTTCTGCCAGTTGGCGACGCCGATCGTCTTGAGCCGGTGAGCGGCCTGCTTGAGATCGTTTTCGTAGGACTTGGCCGTGTTGCGCGACAGGCCCTTTTCCAGCTCGATGTAGGCGAGGAAATCGTCGATTCCGTCGGCAAACCCCGCCGGCGGGGGCGGCATGGGCGGCTCCTTGGCGCGGGCCCGCGGCTGTTTCATCGGAACGCCGCCGGGCCGGAATCAGCGGCGGAAGTTACGGCGCGCCCCGGGCGGGGGCGGCGGCGCGGCGTTGACGTCGCGCAGGCGGAAGGTGATGCGGGCCTTGTCGAGATCGTAGGGGCTCATCTCCATCTTCACCTTGTCGCCCGCGGCGATCTTGATGAAGTGCTTGCGCAGCTTGCCGGAGATGTGGGCCAGCACAATGTGGCCGTTGTCCAGTTGCACGCGAAACATAGTTCCCGGGAGGACGGCGACTATCTTGCCTTCGACTTCGATCGCTTTGCCGTCAGACATGGTGGGGATGGGAAACGAGGGTGTGCTGCATGCAGATGAATAAAAAGCCATTGTAACACCGCACCCCGGTGCCTAAGTCAAGGCTCTCGTTTACGCATCCTAACCGCATGGTCCAAGCCACCCGCAACGCCCCACCCTGCCCCTTCGAGAAAGTCTTCCCGTCGCAACTGCAGCGGGACGACGAGTTTTACATGTGGCTGGCCTACAATCAGGCGATCGATGCCTGGCGGCAGGATGAGGTGCCCATCGGCGCCGTCATCGAACTGGGAGGCGAAGTCATCGCCTCGGCCCACAACCAGCGCGACAGCACGCGCGATCCGACCGCCCACGCCGAGATCCTCGCCCTCGGCCAGGCCGCCAAGGCCATCGGCGACTGGCGGCTCAACGACGCCACACTCTACGTGACCAAGGAGCCTTGCCCCATGTGCTCCGGCGCCACGCTCATGTCGCGGGTCAAACGCGTGGTGTTCGCCGTGTCCGATCCCAAGATGGGTTGCCTCGGCGGCGCCACCGACCTCAACGCCCTGCCGCAAGTCAACCACCACCTCGAGCTCACGCGCGGCGTGCTGGAGCAGCCCTGCCTCGATCTGTTGCAGGCGTATTTCAAGGCGAAGCGCGCGGAGGAGGAGTAGGGGCGCGG
>JAUPWC010000310.1 GCA_030916665.1 Verrucomicrobiota bacterium | reverse complement strand
CGCCAACGAGCACCCCGTTTTCGATCCGCCAGAACGCCGCCGCCTGCTCGCTCTTGAAGCCGCTCAGGTCTTTGCCGTTGAACAAAGGTTTCCATTGTGGCGCCGCGGCGGAATCGGCAACCGGTGTGCTTCGACCAAACGCGAGAAGGGGAGCAACGAGCAGGAGGATGCAGAGGAGGTCGCGAAGATTCATGGATCGAAGCGGGCTTGGGTTGGATCCCCATCATCTCCAAGTTTAACGCGACCACAACCCGTTAGGTTCACCGCCCGCCGCACCACCGTCAGTAGCGTCCTAATTTGATGCCATCCCAAGATCCCGACCGTTGAAAGTGCTTCGTATTTGTCGACAGCGTGCAATATCCTGTAAGGCCATGGCATACCCAGCGCCCCGGGACTTGCATTCCGCTCCGGCTGTGGCAGGTTAACCGACCTGTTCTTTGACGGCGCACGACGTCAGCGGTCCTCTTGTCACCTGTGACTTGATCCTTGTTCCTTTCCCTTTCGGGGGTGTTCCGGATTCGACCCTTGGTTGGAGTGCGCGGCTGCCTTTGGAGAGTCGGGGGACTCTCTTTAATCCACCCTCGAAAAAACAAACGGCAACAACGAAGAAATGCTCATGGCGGCTTAATGCCCGCCACGTTCTCACTCTGACTCCTGCTAGGGGCTGAGAACGACGACAGCAGGAATAGCGGTGAGGGCCATCGTGACCTCGCCGCCGTATCTTCAACCACGGTTGGCCGGCCGGGGAGCGCGCGTTGAAGCGCCCCGGTCGGCGAGATCAAACCAACGCTATAAAGGTAGATGCCGTGCGCGAAGGCCCGGGGCACAGGGGTTCAACTCCCCTCACCTCCACCAATTCTAGCTGGGCCATGTTTTCAAACTCCATGAGTTAGCGCAATGACCGCAAGATTTGCTCGGCGCCGGCGTGGCCGGCGTTGAGCTGTAACGCCCGCCCGGCCGCCGCCCGCGCCCCGTCTCGATCATGATTCCGGAGCAACACCGTGGCCAGCGCATAGGGGTAGTCCGCGACGGCCGGTCCCTGTTGCTCCGCGTTTTGCAACGCCGTGATGGCTTCGGGCAATCGCTCGCGCTGGGCCAGCAACAGGCCGAGGTTATACCAGGCGCGGTGGAAAGAAGCATCCCGTTGCACTGCCAGCCGGAAGGAATTTTCGGCCTCTACCAGTCGGCCGGCCTCGGCGTAGGCAAGACCGGCCCGCAACGCCAACGGGGCCGAAGTCTTGGGCGCCGCCAGCTCCGCCGCCCGATAGTAAGTGGCGGCGGCTTCGGCCATCCGGCCCAAGCCCACCAGGACCGCCGCCCGAGTTTCGCGGATACCGAGCGAAAACGGATCCCATTCCATGGCCAGGGTCATCTCCCGCTCCGCGCCGGCCAGATCCCGGCGGTTCGCCATATCCTGCCCGAGCCGCAGGCGACCGGCTGGCTGATCGAGCGCGAGGGCCAGATAGGCATCCAATTCACGCCGGTTGCTCGAATCGGGAGCCAGTTCGTTCGATAGCGCCCAGGCGGCATCGAGTCGCACCAACCGAACAGGATCGGACAACAACGGCCTAAGCAGGCGTGATGCCTCCGCGCTGCCGGCAAGCAACCGGGCCGCGGCGGCGCGCTCCATCGGGTCACCCGCGCGCAAGGCCGTCTCCACCACCGGAATCGCTGACGGGATTTCCGTCAGGCCGGGCAACAGCGACAGATAGGTCGCCCGCCACGCCGGGATATCCTCGTCACGCAGCAGTTCCAATAACCGGCCGGCCGCCTCTGGGGCGCCCGCCTGTGCTGCGGCGACAGCCCGCGCCCGCCCGCGTTGACGGGAATCGAGCTTGGGGCCATACCATTCGTCGGCCTTGGCAATAACCCAATCCAGGCCCTCCTTTTCGTGGCACTTGCTGCAAGCGTTCGGAATGCCGAGTTCCTTCGTCAGCAGCGGGTCCGGCTTGAGCCAGCCGTGGTCATGTCGCGGCGAGCGCTGCATGTAAGTCGTCGTCGGCATGTGGCAGGCCACACAGCTGTTGCCGACACTTCCGGCCTCATGCCGCGAATGCTCCAGTGGAACGATGGGGGTGGCCCGGACACCGCCGGGCATCATCCGCCCCGGGGCAGCATGGCACTGCTGGCACAACTGGTTGTCCGTCGTCGGCAGGATTGTCTTCGTCGTGTGCGGATCATGACAGTCGAGGCAGGAGACGCCCGCGTGGCCCATGCGGCTGAGGAGCACGGAGGTCCAGTTGAAGTCCTCGTCCAGCTGCTGGCCGTCCGGGTAAAAGACGCCCGGTTCGCCCGGCAGGGTCACCCGGTAGTGGTCATGATAATTGTTTCCGGGCTGGAAATCCTCGGTGAGTTTCTCGTTCCGCGCATGGCACGGGGCGCAGGTTTGCATCATCCTGGCACGGTCGCCATGGAACGGCGGCTTGGGCCCGGCTACCGCCGGCTTGAGCTTGTCCCCGTGGCCCGGCGCGGTGGGGCCATGGCACTGGATGCACCCGACGCCGTGCTCAACCCAGGTGGAGGCATAGGCGTCGGTGGCCGGGTTGTAGCGGGGTTGGTAGCCGGTCATGTGGCATTGCGCACACATGGAATTCCAATTCATACCCCGGCCGGTCCAGTGCCCCCATTCGCCCGGGCGGCGGTTCTCGGCGCCGAAGACGTTGAAAAACTCGCGCTTCACCGGGTCGAAGGCCAGCTCGTGCGGTTGCCAACGCCCGCCCGGCGCCGGCACCAGCGGCTGCCAGGAAGGTTTCTGCCCGAGCACGAATTCCGGACGAGCCACTCCGGGCGCCACGGCGGCGAATCCGGCGAGTGCGCTGGCATCCGCCCCCGGATCCACCGGCCGGTTGGCTCGGGCGTGATCGGTCGGGGCCCACGCGGCGTGGATCTCCGCATGGCATTCCCGGCACGAGCCCGAGACCTGGGCCACCGCCTGTTCCACACGGAGACGGTCTATCGGTGCCTCCACCGCCCGGCGACACGCGAGAAAGAGGCCGGCCACCATCGCGGGCATCAACAGGAGGAAGAACCCATAGCGAAGACGGGAAAGCACGGCAGAAAAAGCCATCGGACCCATGAAACCCGGCTCAGCGACCGCCGCCACCACAATTCGGCGGCGAGGCGGATTTCACCAGAACCAGAAATAGAGCGCGACGGTCGCGACGCAGACCAAGGCGCCGGCCACTTTCGCGCCGGGCGAGCCTTCCAGCGAGATCTTGTCGTTCACCGGCAGCACCACGGGAGTGACCAGGGGATGCAGGCGGGTGACGGCAACGCCCACCGCCACCACGAGGAAGAAACACAGCGCCATGCGGTCCAGAAACGCCATCTCACCGGAGAACCACCACCCGCGGGCGACCAACGCGGGCCCGAGCACCCACTTGAACGCGGCATAGGCGGCGGCGTTCACCACGATGCCCAACCAGCCGAAGTAACGCGGGGTGCGGGGCGAGAAGAAACCGAAGACGAACACCGCGAGAATGCCCGGGGAAATGAAGCCCTGAAATTCCTGGATGTAGGCGAAGATGCCGCCGAACGATTCCAGCTTCGGGGCCAGCAGCGCCGCCAACACGACAAAAAGAACGACGAAGAACTTGCCGGCCCGCACCAACCGTGCCTCCGATTTCTCACCGGTGAACTTCTGGTAGAGGTCGATCGTGGCGATGGTCGAGGCCGAATTGAGCATCGAGGCCAGCGAGCTGATGACCGCGCCGGCCAACGCCGCCAGCACGAACCAGGAGATCAGCGGATAGGGCTGCACCAGATTGCGCACGAGCACCGGAAAGGCATTGTCGTAATCATAGCCGCCACCGGGCCGGGCGAGGTCGGCGCTGAAGAGGTTGAAGGCGAGGATGCCGGGAATCACGACGATGAAGGGCACGATGAGCTTCAGGGCGGCGGCGAACACGATGCCCTTCTGGCCCTCGGCGAGAGATTTGGAACCCAGCGTGCGCTGCACAATATACTGGTTGAGCCCCCAGTAGAAAAAATTCGGAATCCAGAGACCGATCAGCAGCGCCGTCCACGGCAGGGCCTGGTCCGAGACCGGGCGGACCATGTGGAGCTTGCCTCCCGAGAGATTGGCTCCTTCGCGCACCGCGGCTTCGCCCGCCCTGCCATCGTTGAGCAGCAGGAACCGATCCCAGGCCCCGGCGGAACGCAGGTCCTCAACCGTGGCGGAGGAATTCTGGACCTTGGTGAGGATGAGTTGCTCCGCCGGCACCTCCCCGAGACGCGCAAAGGCCAGCACCATCACCACCGCACCGCCCAAAATGAGACCGGACCCCCACACCAGGTCGGTCCAGGCGCAGGCGCGCAATCCGCCGACAAAGACGTAGACCGCCGCAAACAGCGCGATCAGCCAGCAGACGGCGGTAAGGCTGCTCAGCACCGGCACCGTGTGGTAATAGGCCGAGACGAACTTGGCGCCGGAATAGATGACCGACGAAGTGGCCACGAAGACCAGCGTGCAGAGCGCGGGGATCGCCATGGTGAGCCGGGCCACGGTGCCGAAGCGGTGTTCCAGAAACTCCGGGATGGTATAAAGTCCCGCCCGCAAAAACCGGGGGAGGAACCAAAAACCCACGATGACCAGCGTGATCGCCGCCATCCACTCGTAGGAGGCAATCGCCAGGCCCAGCCAGTCCGCCGCCGCGCCCGACATGCCGACAAATTGCTCGGTGGAGATGTTGGCCGCGATGAGCGAAAAGCCCACCAGCCACCAGGTCAGCCCACGGCCCGCGAGAAAGTAGTCGGCGGCATTTTCGCCGGCGGCGGCATCCTGGCCGCTCTTTTTGATACCGAGCCAGATGACGCCGACCACGGCGACGGTGAAGAGGAGGACTTCGAGAAGGAGCAAGGGAGAAGGGGGTTGGAGCCGGGCAGCTTAGAGATTGTTTGCCCACTTGCCTATTGCCCGAACGGGCGAGGCCCGCCCCATCTAGGGAGCCGGTTCCCTCAGCAAGTGCGTCACGGCGTCAAAGGCGGGCTTGGGATCGTAGGCCGCGTCAAACAGCCACATCGGGGTGTCGAGTTCGGGCGGCAAATTCTTGCGCCGGAGCAGCGCGGTGTGGCGGAACTTGTCCGTGAAGCCCCAGGTCACAACGGCCTCGATCTTCGCCTCGAGCGCAGCCGCGAAGACGTCGCGGTAGACCTGCGCCTGTTGCGCCAGCCGCTCCTCCGGCGTGCCGGAACCCGTCATCGTTTCGACATCGAGCTCGGTGACCTGCACGACGAGGCCGAGATCCGCCAGACGCCGGAAATTGGCGACGAGTTCGGCCCGTTTCGGCGGATCCTTGATCGAACAGTGCAGCTGCAGGCCCACGCCGTCGAGCGGCACGCCCGCGGCCTTGAGCCGTTGCAGCAGGGCAAAGATGCGGTCGGACTTCGGTCCCAGCGCGCGGCCGTGATCATAGTCATTGTAGAAGAGCCGGGCGGCGGGATCGGCCTCGCGGGCGAGCCGGAAGGCGAGCGCGATGTAATCCTCGCCCAGCGCGCGCAGCCAGTAGCCATCCACGTAGGGCGACGCCCCCGGCTGGTTGCTGTTGGCGATCGACTCGTTGACCACGTCCCAGTCCCGCACCCGGCCGTGGTAACGCTGCATAACCGTGAAGATATGCTCGCGCAGGAGATCCTGGGCGACCGCGGGGGTGGCCGCCTGCTGCAGGAGCCAGGCGGGCTGGTGGTCGTCGGCCGCCCAGCACAGCGTGTGGCCGCGCACGCGCAGGCCATGTTGTTGCGCAAAGTCCACGATCCGGTCGGCGGCGGCGAACTCGAAGCGGTCGCGCGCCGGCCGGACCGGCTTCATCTTCAGCTCGTTTTCGGGCGTCACGATCGCGAAGTTCCGGAGCAGGGTGTCGCGATAGACGGCCTCGTCGAGGGCGGCGGCCTTAACGGCGGTGCCGACCCGCAGGCCGCGGGTCGCCGCGAGTTCGCGCAGGGCGGGCGGGCCCTCGACCGCGCCTCGCCCGACTGCGCCGGCCAGCAGGCCCGCGCACGCCGCGATGGTCCGCCCAAGGCATGCCCCGGGGTTCAATTGGCCTTGGTGTTGATGGGCTCGTCCACGACGAGGGCGTCGGGGAAATCCGCCGCCTCCTGGCCGCCACGGCTGCGGTAGCGCAGGTTGTTGAACTTGCCGGCCGGGGCGTTGAGCGGAATCTCCATGCCCCCGAGGTCGTCCATCATCGCATAAAGCTGCTTCTGCATGTCGGTCACCCGCCGGGCGTGCTCGGGCCGGTAGCGCAGGTTGTGCAGCTCGTCGGGATCCTCCTGGAGGTCGTAGAATTCGTCCGCGTCCCACAGGCCGTAGTAGGTGATGTATTTGTAGCGGTCTCCGCGCAGCGCGAAGACGGTGGGCGATTGCGGAAAGTTGCGCTCCCAATAATAAACGTAGAGGAAGTATTCGCGCCAGGCCGGGTCCTCTCCGCGGAGCAGCGGCACGAGGCTGCGCCCGTCAAAGTGCGCCGGCGGCTTGAGCCCCATCAGTTCCATGACCGTCGGGGCGATGTCAATGTTGGCCACGACTTCCTTGACCGTCGAGCCGCCCTTGATGAGCGACGGACAACGCATGAGCATCGGCACCCGGATGGACGGCTCGTAGGCGACGCGCTTGTCGATCAGACCGTGCTCGCCGAACATGAAGCCGTTGTCCCCCATGTAGACCACGAGCGTGTTGTCCGCGACGCCCATGTCCTCGAGCTGCTTGAGCACGCGGCCGACGCTGTCGTCGACGGCAAACAGTGTCTCGCAGTAGGCCTTGTAGTAGGCGTCGATGTCGAGCTCGCTGTGGTAGGGGAAATCCGCTCCGTGCCAGCTGTTGCGCTGGTCGCGCAGCCAGCGCGGTTTGGTGCGCATGGCTTCCT
>JAUPWC010000309.1 GCA_030916665.1 Verrucomicrobiota bacterium | reverse complement strand
GACGGCGGGGGCGGTGCCGCCGGCGCGCATGGCCTCCCTGGCCAGACGCAGGCAGGGGTAGCGGTTTTCGTCGGCCGGACGGAAATCGAGCGTGAACATCTTCTCCAGCGGCAGCGCGCAGTCAGTGCCGGACTGCGCGCGGTCGGGCCAGAGCAGGGCGTGCTGGATGGGGAAGGTCATCGACGGCGGGCACATCTGTGCGAGCATCGAGCCGTCGGTGAATTCGACGAGGCAATGGACGATGCTCTGCGCGTGCAGCACGGCCTGGCACTGCTCGGCGCGCAGGCCGAAGAGCCACTGCGCCTCGATGAGCTCAAGCCCCTTGTTGGCCAGCGTGGCGGAGTCCACGGTGATCTTGGGGCCCATCGCCCAGTTCGGGTGCTTGAGGGCGTCGGCGACCGTGGCCGAGGCCAGTTTCTCCACCGGCCAGTCACGGAACGCGCCGCCGGAGGCCGTGAGCACGAGGCGGCGGACGTCGGCCGAGCGGTGGCCTTCGAGGCATTGGAAGACGGCATTGTGCTCGCTGTCCACGGGGAGCAGGCGCACGCCGTTGGCCTGAGCGGCGGCCATCACGAACTTGCCGGCCATCACGAGGATTTCTTTGGAGGCGAGCGCGATGGTCTTCTTCGCCGCGATGGCGGCGAGTGCGGGCTGGAGGCCGGCGGTGCCGACGACGGCGATCAGCACGGTGTCGGCCTCGGGCAGGGAGGCGAGGGCGCAGAGGCCCTCAATGCCGCCGTGGAACTGCGTGCCGGCGGGGAAGGCGGAGTCGGCTTTGGCGGCCGTGAGGGCATTCGCATTGTGCAAACCGACATGGCGGACGCCGAACTGGCGGGCGATCTCGGCGAGACGCGCGTGGTTGCGCTGGGCGGCGATGCCCACGAGTTCCAGCCGGTCGCGGTGCGCCGCAATCACGCGCAGCGTGCTCTCGCCGATGGAGCCGGTGGCGCCGAGGAGGACGATGCGTTTTTTAGCCACGGATTTCACGGATGAGCACGGATAGGGGATGCCCTCCGTATCGTATCATTCTGTGTGCAGTAAAGAATCCTGTAGCCATCGAATGTCATGCACGCCGTCGCTGGATCCTTCGCTGCGCTCAGGATGACAGACAGGGGAAGCTGTTTGTTCTTATCCGTGTTCATCCGTGCAATCCGTGGCTCAGGAACCTCACTCCAGAAACAGGAACATGAAATACGCGATGGGAGCCGTCAGAATGAGGCTGTCCGTCAGGTCGAAAGCGCCGCCGATGCCGGGGATGAGCACGCCGGTGTCCTTGATGTCGGCGCGACGCTTGAGGGCGGACTCGATGAGATCGGAGACGATGGTGATGAGGGCGATCGGCACGGCGATGCAGGCCGCGACCAACGGGGTGAGGGTGGGCGAGAGGTGTTCCGAGGCGAACCACGCGATGCCCGCACCGACGCCCGCGGAGATGAGCACGCCGCCGACCGCGCCTTCCCAGGTTTTCTTGGGGCTGATGAGGGGGGCCATCTTGTGTTTGCCGACGGCGAGGCCGGTCAGCAGCGCCCCGACGTCGCAGAACTTGGAAACCGCCACGGTCCAGACACAGAGGATGAGGTTGTCGCCCTCGTAGCCGGAACGCATCAGGATCGCCACGAGGTAGTGCAGCATGAACGACACGAACAGCAGCCCCATCATCGTGGCGGCGATGGCCTCGATGCGGCTGGTGGCATCGCGTTCGCCGAGCACGCGGACGCAACAGGTGATCAGGGCCAGCACGAGCAGCCCCGCCGGCAGACTGGCGATTACATCCGGTTCTTCGCTAAAGTAGGCGAGCGCGTAGGGCGCGCCGACGATGAGCAGGTTGAAGATCTGGCCCATCCACCGGAACGGACGGCTGCCCAGCTTGGCGGCCATCGTGTAGAACTCGTGCAGCGTGAGCGCCGAAAGCACGGTGACGAGGGCGACGCCCGCGTGGGCGCCCCACAGCCAGAGGCTGCCGAACAAAATGGTCCAGAGGACGACGGTGCTGAAAATTCGTTTGGCCACGGGGAAAGGGTGTAGGGGCTAAGGGACCAAAGGACCAAGGAGCAAGGGAGCGGAGCCCCAGGCCGGTTGAAGGGAAGTGAAGAAGTCTGCGGGAAATTTCGAAGTCATGTCCGTGTGGTCCTTCATCCTTGGTCTCTGGTTCTCAAGCCCGCGCGGGCTTAAGCTGCTCGGTCGTCTGGCCGAAGCGACGCTCGCGGCGGGCGAATTCGTCCACGGCGGCCTGAAGTTCCGCCTTGCCGAACTCGGGCCAGGCGACGGGGGTGAACACCATCTCGGCGTAGGCCAGCTGGAGCATGAGGAAATTGCTGATGCGCAGTTCGCCCGAGGTGCGGATGAGGAGGTCGGGATCGGGGATGCCGGCGGCACCGGTGTAGAGATATCGGCTGAAGCTGTCCCAGGAGGCGTCCGTCAGCTGCTCATGGCCGGCTTGCACGGCGGCGGCGTAGTCGCGGGCGGCGTCGGCGACCTCGGTGCGGGAACCGTAGTTCAACGCGAGCACCAAGGTCCATTCGGTGAAGTCCTTGGTGGCCTCCTTCACGCGGTTGAGCTCGCGTTGGACGTTCTCCGGCAGTTCCTCCGTGCGGCCGATGGTGAGCAGGCGCACGCGGTTCTTGATCAGGTTGTTCAGCTCGCGCTTGAGAAAGTAGTCCAGCAGGCCCATGAGCCCCGAGACCTCCTCCGGCGGGCGTTTCCAGTTTTCGACGGAAAAGGCGTAAAGGGTGATGGTGCGGATGCCGATCTCTCGGGCGGCATCCACCACGGTGCGGACGGTCTCGACGCCGCGGCGGTGGCCTTCAAGGCGCGGCAGACCGCGCTGTTTCGCCCACCGGCCGTTGCCATCCATGATGATGGCGACGTGCTGGGGAATCTGGCCGGGCGAGGGTGACGACATGAGAGGCGGCGATTTAGGAAGCCGGCGGCAGGTTTGACAAGCCGCCTTCTTTGCCGGTTGGACTGCCGTTAGGAAATCCCCTCTGGAGAGGGGGGCCCATAGGGCGGGGTGGGGTTCGGCGGACTTGCGGTAGCGGGAGGGTTGTCAAATACAGCATCTCGTGAGAGCACGCTTACCCTACAATCCGAGGCTGACGCAACTCTCTCGTGAGTTGCGCAAAAAGGGCACGCTGGCCGAGGTGCTGCTTTGGCCGCAATT
>JAUPWC010000030.1 GCA_030916665.1 Verrucomicrobiota bacterium | reverse complement strand
GGAACTGCAAGCCATCATGGACAAAGCCGAGGCGCGGCAGATCACGCTTGCGAAGAGCGCGAAAAAGAAGCGCGACGGGGGTTGAGATACTTGCCATGTATGGCAATCTAAAGTATATGTGGGATATGAAGGATTACAAAGCGATCAAACGGCTTCTGGAGCGCCTCGGCTTTGTCCACGTCGCCGGGTGGGTGCGCAAGGAAGATGCGCCCGTGATCCGGCGGAAGATCGAGAAAACGCGGCCCCAGGTCGAGGCGCTGCGGGAGTGGGGAGAGGATCAAGACCGATGAGTGACGCGCCGAAGCGGATATGGGCGTGGCCCCATTTTGATGGCTGGATCACGGGAGACTGGTCGGCAAATACCTACCACGATGACCGGACTGTGGAATACGTCCGCGCAGACGAACACGACCGCCTCATGGCCGAGAAGGATGCGGAGATCGAGGCCATACAGGCACTCGTGCTGGAGTTGGAGCGCGAACGCGATACTTGGCACGCTGACGCCAACCTCATGCTTGGGTTTGCTGATCTGGCGTATGAGGTAGGAGCCGCTCCAACATCTGGGGAACTGATCTCCGCAAAACATCGCGCGGTGGCCTCAATCCGAACTGCGGCGCTGGAGGAAGCGGCGAGGGTGGCGGAGATGCACTTTGAACGACTGCCGAACTATGCCAAACACGCCGGGAACCATTTGGCCGACAAGGTTGAAGAAGGGTACGGGAACGCCGTCACAAACATCGCCGCCGCCATCCGCGCGCTGAAAGACCGGAACGAAACGGAACCGGAACGCGAACCTGATAACCTTACTGATAACCTTGACAACCGCCTTGACGGCGAACGCGGGGAAACGTAATGAGACTAAGCACTTGGCGGGTTGGCGGAGAGGTTACGCAGCGGATTGCAAATCCGTGCGGATTTCTCGTGAAAACAACCACTTACCCCATAGCGGTTATCAAGACAAAGCGGAAACAGGGCGCGAACCTGATAACCGCCATCCTTCTCTCCGCCTGCGTCCCGACCGTGGATCGGGCCGACTGCACGGACGGGGCGACGTGGCGGGATGCCTGCGACCGCGACCGCGCGGCAGTGGAGCGCCCCGAGCCGGAACAGCCGGGAGGCCATTGGGCTACCCGCGACAATGAACCGGACAGCCGCACGGACCCGGAAGGGCACCGGGACTGGCAGCGGGACCGGGACGCACAGAGAGAAGAGGGGACGTGGTGATGCGACCTATCAAGTGGAGTGACAACGACAAGTATCTCGGGCCTTTCACATTGTCTCGGAACGGCTCCTATCGGCATACCGGTATCATCCTTGGCTCCGGCGACGGCGACGAATACGCCGGATGCCGACTCCGCATCAGTCTCTTCGGGTGGACACTGATTTCAGCCCTACCGCCGATCATCAAGCCGTGGCGGCGGTGGGTCGATACTTCGCGCCATGATTGGTCCGGCCCGAACGGTGGATATTGGGACACTGGCGAGCGTGAATATGGCTTTACCCTGAGTGACGGCCATCTGTCCGTCGCCCTTGGCCGGGTCACGATGGACAGCGCGACGGATCAGCGGTGGGGATGCTTCCTGCCGTGGACACAGTGGCAGCACGTTCGCCGCAGCCACTACGGTCTGACCGGCAAGCATGTCTGGACGGAGCCGGAATGCCGCGCCTTTGACGGCGACGCCTGGGCTGTTCTCGACGCTGCCCGCAACGCGGTGCCAGCCGCAGTGTTCGCATTCAAGGATTCCGACGGCGAGGAGTTGACCGCCCGCACCACCATTGAGGAAAGGGAGTGGCGGTTCGGCGTTGGCTGGTTCAAGTGGCTGTCGCTGTTTCGCAAGCCGAAGATTTCCCGCTATCTAGAAATCGCCTTTTCTGGCGAGACCGGAAAGCGGAAGGGCTCGTGGAAGGGTGGGACTATCGGACACTCGATAACGATGCTTCCAGGCGAATTGCACGAGTCCGCTTTTCGCCGATACTGCGCCGAGCACGACATGACTTTTGTTGCTGCAGTTGATCGAGACGCGCAACGGGAAGAGGGGGCGTGGTGATGACTGACAGACCGATCATCTTCTCCGCGCCGATGGTCCGTGCGCTTCTCGACGGGCGCAAGACGCAGACGAGGCGGGTGCTCGGCAACAGCGGGCCGGGGCGCGGGCGCTCCAACATCTTCAGCGCGCAGATCGGCTGGTCTGACAGTTACGTCTTGGACCCAGGCAATGCCAATTGGAGAGAGCGCGATACCCCCTACGCCCCCGGCGACCGGCTATGGGTGCGGGAGGCGTGGCGCTTTGACGCCGAATGGGATGACTGCCCGCCCCGTGAGTTCGACGGCGCTGACGCCATTCACTACGAAGCGGACGGCGAAACCCGTCTACACCTGTGGGGCAACCCCTTTACTCCCGGACGCCTGCGCCCCCCCATCCACATGCCCCGATGGGCATCCCGCCTGACCCTGATCGTCACCGATGTGCGGGTGCAGCGGGTGCAGGAAATCAGCGAGGCGGATGCGAAGGCGGAAGGGGCGGACGATGGATTTAGGCAGATTGTAGCTCCGGGAAACTGCCCAGAACCGCGCTGCGATGGCGTCCACTATGGCCCGCTTTGGCATTTCCGCGACATCTGGAACAGCATCCACGGCCCCGACGCATGGGACGCGAACCCGTGGGTGGCGGCGATCAGCTTCACCGTGCACCGCTGCAACATCGACACGATGGAAGAGGGAACGTGGTGATGACTGACATTCCCGACGACGTGCTGGACGAGGTGGAGCGGGCGCTTGTGAACGCTGGCGTGGTCCTTCATCG
>JAUPWC010000308.1 GCA_030916665.1 Verrucomicrobiota bacterium | reverse complement strand
TTCCAGATCTCGGGGCGCTGGTTCTTCGGGTCCCACTGGCCGAAGCTGTCGCGGAAGCTGAAGAAGCGCTCCTTGGCGCGGGCCTTCTCCTCGTCGCGGCGGGCGCCGCCGATGGCGCAGTCGAAGCGGAACTCCTCGATGGCGCCGAGGAGAACGGGGATCTGGAGCTTGTTGCGGCTGACTTCGCCGGGCGCGGGGGTGGCGGTGCCGTTGGCGATGGCCTGGTCGACGGTGCGGACGATGAGCTTCGCCCCAAGCTGCTTGGCGCGGCGGTCGCGGAACTCGATGAGCTCGGGGAACTCGTGGCCGGTCTCGACGTTGAGGAACGGCATCGGGAGGTCCGACGGCCGGAAGGCCTTCTCCGCGAGACGAAGGAGACAGATGGAGTCCTTGCCGCCGGAGAACAGCAGCACCGGGCGCTCGAACTCGCCCGCGACCTCGCGCATGATGTGAATGGCCTCGGTCTCGAGGAGATCGAGGTGATCCAGATGGTAATTCTTCATGAGGCGGCGGCGTTCTGAGCGGCGTTCTTGCCCCACGCGGCGTGCAGGCCGCACTCGCGTTTTTCGTCGGCCTTGGCCGGGTCGAAGTAATCCCACTCGTTGGGCAGCTTGTGCTCGGCGAGGTAGGCCTCCATCTGGGCGTCGGTCCAGTGGAAGACCGGGCTGACCTTGAGCGCGCCGAAGTTCGCGTCGAGCGACACGATGTCGAGGCCGGCGCGGTTCGGGTTCTGCACCTTGCGGAGGGCGGTGATCCAGACGGTCGGGGCAAGTTCCTTCATGCCGCGCTGGAAGGGTTCCAGCTTCATCACGCCGCTGAACTGCTTCAGGCCGGCCTCGTCGTCGAGCGACGGGATGGGGCCGTGGACGGCATCGCGGTGGGCGGGCGTCATCTTCGGGAGGAACGGCTTGAGGTTCAGCTTCAGCTGCGCGCGGAGCTGCTCGGCATGTTTGTAGGTGGTCGGGCGGTTGTAGCCGTGGTCCACCCAGAGCACGGGGATGTCGGCCTGCGCCTGCACGGCGAGGTGGAGGACGACGGCCTCGTAGGGACGGAAGTTGGTCGAGACGATCGCGCGGCCGCCGGCCTGGGCGATGGCCCAGCGGACGACCTCAAGCGGCGACTTGGTGGCGAGCTCGGCGTTGAGTTGCGCGAGCTGTTCGGCGGTGAAGGACATGGGAATGGATCAGTTGGCGGCGGGCGACGGGGCCGGGGCGGCCGCGGCTTTCGCGGCGGCAGCCGCAGCGGCGGCGACGGCCGCTTCGGGCAGGAGGACGCGGGTCGCGAAGTCGCCGAAGCGCTCGCCGGTGACGCGCTCGTTCTTCCAGCGGGTGAGCAGCGGCTTCAGCTCGGCCTCGAGCTCGGCCTCCTTGATGACGTCCTTGAAGACCTTGTTCAGACGCTGGCCGGAGGCGTCGCCGCCGAGCCAGAGCTGGTATTTGCCGGGCGCTTTGCCGACAAAGCCGATCTCGGCCATGTAGGGGCGGGCGCAACCGTTGGGGCAGCCGGTGGAACGGATGATGATCTCCTCGTTGGCGAGCCCGAGCTCGGCGGTGAGCTTCTCGATGCGGTTGATGAGGCCGGGGAGCGCGCGCTCGGACTCGGCGAGGCCCAGGCCGCAGGTGGGCATGGACGGGCAGGCCATCGAGGCGGCGTGGAGGATGCTCGTCTGGTTGGAGGTCTTGACGCCGTGCGAGGCAAGCAGGGTGTCGATCCCGGCGCGGTCGGCGGGCGGGACGTTGGCGAGGATGACGTTCTGGTTGGCGCTGAGGCGGAACTCGACGTGCGGGAACTTCTCGGCGACCTGGCGCAGCGCGGTCTTCATCGCGTGGCCTTCGACGTCCTTGATGCGGCCGGTCTGGACAAAGAGCGTGAGGAAGTCGGAGCCGTCCACGGCGCGGTGCCAGCCGTAGAGATCGCCCGTGTGGGTGAACTCGAAGCGGCGCACGCCGGAGAGCGCGCCGTTGGTGCGGCGGTTGACCTCGGCGGTCAGCCACTCGACGCCGCGCTCGGCGACGACGTATTTCAGGCGGGCGTGTTTGCGGTTGGTGCGGTCGCCGAAGTCGCGGTGGATGGTGAGCACGGCCTTGGCAACCTCGACGACCTTGTCGCGGGTGAAGAAGCCGATGACGTCGGCGAGGCGGGTGTAGGTCTGGTCGTTGCCGTGGCTGCGGCCGAGGCCGCCGCCGACCGCGAGGTTGTAGCCGAGGAGCCGGTCGCCTTCGACGACGGCGATGAAGCCGAGGTCGTTGGTGAAGACGTCCATGTCGTTCGACGGCGGGATGACGAAGGAGGTCTTGAACTTGCGCGGCAGGTAAACCTGGCCGTAAAGCGGGTCGGTGAACGAGGTGTTCTCGGGCGCGTCGAGGTTGAGCTGGACGTTGTCCACCCAGATGGAGTGGTAGGCCGGGGTTTGGGGCGCGAGGGCCTCTGTGACGAGGTAGGCGTCCTTGATGACCTCGTCGCGCGCCTTGGTGGTGGCGGGGGTAGGCGAGGCGGTGATGTTGCGGTTCACGTCGCCGCAGGCCGCGAGGGTGGAGAGGAGCGACTCGTTGATGCGCTTGATGAGCGGACCGAGGCCCTTCTTCACGACGCCATGGAACTGGATGCTCTGGCGGGTGGTGATGCGAAGGGTGTTGTTGCCGTATTCGGTCGCGAGGTCGTCGAAGACCTTCCACTGGTTGGAGGTCATCACGCCGCCCGGGATGCGGCCGCGGATCATGACCAGCCACTTCTTGCCGGTCTTGCGGAGGTCGCGGTCATCCTGTTGATAGATGCCGTGGAACTTGATGAACTGCTCGTCGTCCTCGGAGAATTTTTCGAGGGCGGGATCGTTGATCGTGGCCGCGATGTTGCCGGCCAGCGTCGGAATGCGTTGCTTGAGGAGCTCGTTCTTGGAAAGGGGGGCGGTAGTGGGTTCGGACATGACTGACGAAACGCTTGCCCTACTTGACCAAAATAGAAAGTATAAAAGAAGTCATAGTTACTAAAGAAGTCATGAACACATCTCAACCCATTGCCAAAAAAGGCTTTGTCTGGCTCATAGGAGCCGGCCCAGGGGCGGCTGATCTCATCACGGTGCGGGGTTTAAAGGCCCTCCAGGCAGCGGAAGCCGTGGTCTATGATGAGCTGGCCAACAGCGACCTTCTGCAAAACTGCACCCCCGGCTGCGAGCTGCATCCCGTCGGTAAGCGCGCCGGCCGTCACAATGCCTCCCAAGGTGAGATCAATGACCTGCTGGTTACCCTGGCCCAGACCGGGAAAAAAGTCGTGCGGCTGAAGGGCGGCGACCCGCTGGTCTTCGGCCGGGCCGGCGAGGAAATCGAGGCGCTGCGCGCCGCCGGCTTGCCCTACGAGATAGTGCCCGGCGTGACGGCCGCCACGGCCGCGGCCTCGGTCGCCGGCCTGCCGCTGACGCATCGGGATTTTTCGTCGGCCGTGGTCTTCGTGACCGGACACCAGTGCGCCGCCAACACGGGCGGACTGGACTGGCACGCGCTCGCGAAGCTGAAGGCAACGCTCTGTTTCTACATGGGTGTCCGCCGCCTGCCGGAAATCGTGCACAACCTCGTCGAGCACGGCATGGCCGGCACCACGCCGCTGGCGCTCATCAGTCAGGCCACGCTGCCCACGCAGAAGATCACGATCACCACGCTGGCCGAGGCGGCGGTGATCTCATCCGGGCAAATCGCCCAGCCGGCGCTGGTCGTGATCGGCGAGGTTGTCAGCGTTTCGGATTTCGCGCAGCGGGTGCCGGGGTTGGCGGGTAGGGCCAGTCTTTGACTGGCCGCGGCCGGTCACAGACCGGCCCCACACCAGCGATCCGCCAAAATATCCACGAGCAGTGGATGTTCGGCGACCAATCCTGTCATCGTGGTGCGCAACGCGCCGCCGCTGGTGGCTTCGGCGGCGCGACAGATCTCCGCCACGTCGCCTTCCGGACCGGCATGGCGGCCGGGCAGCAGGAACTGCATCGCGACGAGCACCTCGCCGGAGTTCCAGCCGGGAGAGCGCAGCAGGCGTTCGAGCAGCGGTTCGCAGAAATCGTAGGCCGCGCCTTCGCGGCGCTCCATGCTGGCGGGCGAGACGGTCCAGGCCGCGCCGAGTTGCCCCGCGAGCTGGCAGGCGAGTTCGTTGCGCACTTCTGTGACCGCCTTCGCCGGACTGCCGTGATCCACGAGAGCGACACGAGTGCCTTTCTGTGGGAGCGAGCTTGCTCGCGACGTTGCTCGCACCTGGTCGGCCTGGATGCGCGCGAGCCGGTCGTCGCCGGCGGCGAAAAGCGGTGCGGCGACGCGCACGTTCAACGCCGGGTGTTTCGTTTGCAGGTGCGCGATGCGCTTGGGCAGGTAATCCGTGAGCGCGCCGCTCGGGCCGAAGAAGAGCGGAACGATAAG
>JAUPWC010000307.1 GCA_030916665.1 Verrucomicrobiota bacterium | reverse complement strand
TATTTCGCGGCGGCGTGCAGGCTCCAGCCGCCCCAGCCGGTGCCGATCTCAAGGACGTGGTCGGTGGGTTTCAGCCGGAGGTGGCGGCAGAGGGCATCGTTCTTCGCGATTTGGGCCTCGCGCAGCGTGGCGTCGGCGCGCTCCCACTTGGCGGCGGAATACATCATCGTTTCGTCGAGCCAGAGAGCGAAGAAGTCGTTGGAGAGGTCGTAATGCTCGGCGATGTTGCGGCGGGCGGTGGCGCGGTTGTTGGGCCGGAGCAGGTGGCCGAGGCGGTCGGCGGCGCGGAGGAGGTTGAGTGCGAGCGACTGGGCGCGGCGCGAGCCGGAGAGCGTGGGGGCGTGCTCGTGATTGAGCACGAACCAGCCGATGACCGACGTGAGGTCGGGCGTTTCCCAGTCGCCGTCCATGTAGGACTCCGCGAACCCGATGTCGCCGTGCAGCAGGCATTTTTTGAAAAAGGCATCCGTGCGGTTCACCCGGATGAAGGCGTAGTTGTTCACCCCGGGAGCGACGCCGGCCGGGAGGGCCGAACGGTCGCCGAAGACATGCGTGACGTCGGCAAGATCAAGCTGCAGCCGGCCATGAGGCATGCCGCGCAAGGCGGAGAGCACGGTGCGCTCGGCGAAGGAAGTGCGGCGGGCGGACAGCGGGGCGGAGGCGGAGGTGACGGCGGAATTCATGGGAGAGGAAGGACCACGAGACTACTGACTACGGGACAACAGACTGGAATTGAGCTTTAGCGGAAGAATCAGGAAAAGGTTGGGCGCGGGCGGGTCGGTTGTCCGTGGTCTTGTGGTCAGTGGTCTGCGCGCGCAGCGCGCCGTGCGGCCGGTAGAGGTCGCGTTGGTCGGTGGCGCGGGAGGACTTGGCGAACCACGGGACGTTCTTCCACCAGAGGCGCAGCGCGTGCCAGTGGATGAGGCCGATGACCTTGAGGGTGATGAGCGGATACTTGAGCGTGAACCAGGCGAGACGCGCGTCGTTCAGCGGTTGGCGCGGGCCGGTGAGCGTCGAGGTGAGCGTGCGCGCGGCGCCGACGTAGTCATCGATCTGGATGGAGAGCCGGTTCCCCGGAGTGCGGAGCTGGAAGTCGAAGGCGACATCGACGTCGCTGAAAGGGGAAACGTAGAAGTGCTTGGGGACGCGAAGGTGGAAAGCCCCGCCGGAGTTGGTTTCCGGTCCGAGCAGGTAGGGTTTCATCTCCTTGAAGGTGTTGGTCACCTCGGCGAGGGCGGCGACAGGTGCGCCGCTGCGGTCGTAGCAGAAATAGAACGAGACCGGGTTGAAGAGATAACCGAACACGCGCGGCAAACTCACGAGCAACACACGGCCGCCGGTGAGGTCGATGCCACGGGTGCCGAGATAATCCACGACCCGTTGCTTCAGCGAAAGGTAGGGCGCGACCGCTGCGCGCGCCGGTTCGGAAGACGGCGGGCCCAGCGGTCCCGCCCTACCGTTGAAAACGGGCTCGTGGGTTGGCAGATAATCCTGTTCGCGAAACGAGTAGAGGTTGCGCCGATTTAAGGAGAACAGGCGCAGCTTGCGGTGGAGGGCATCAAGTTCGTCCAGATCGAGCGCGAAAAGGAAAATGCGATACACGAACCGGTGCGCCTTGGGCGCAAACCGGGCGTGCATGACATGGCACTCGTAGAGGCAGGAATTCACGACGGAGATTGTTACGCGCAACCCCGCCGTTGGGATGCACGAAAGCTGCGGGCAGCAGTCATTTAGGTGCGGCACCCAGCGGCGTGTTCACAGCCCAAGGGTCCTGGCCAAGGAGGAGCTGCGCGACGTTCACGGCGGAGAGGAAGCCGTCTTCGTGGAAGCCGTAGCGGGTCCAGGCGCCGCAGTAGAAGGTTTCGGTCGTGCCGCGGGCGGCGGCGTTGAGGGCGGGGATCTCCGCCTGCGCGCGGACGGCGCCGAGGGTGAAGAGCGGGTGTTCGTAGGCGATCGTGCGGAGAACTTTCGCCGGGTTGATGCGGTTTGCGCCGTTGATGGAGACGAAGTAGTTCTCGCGGTCAGAGACGCCCTGCAGGCGGTTCATCCAATAAATGGTCATCGGCTCGATGGCGCCGCCGGCGTCGCGGGCGATGGAGTAGTTCCAGGCGGACCAGGCGAGCTTGGTGCGCGGCATGACCGACGCGTCGGTGTGCAGCGTGGCGGTGTTGGGCTGATACTGAAACTCGCGGAGCAGGCGCGTCTCGTCGGGCGTGGGGTCGGCGAGCAGGGCGAGCGATTCGTGGCCGTGGGCGGCAAGGATGACGCGGTCGAAGTGCTCGGTGGCGCCTTTGGCGGTCGTGATGAGCACACCACCTCTCTCTCGGCGGATGCGGACGACTTTGTTGCCGGTGCGGATGCGGTCGCGCCAGGGCGGGGTCATCCGCTTGACGTATTCCAGTGAGCCTCCGTCCACGGTCCACCACTGGTGCTGGGTGTGCAGGCCGAGGAAGCCGTGGTTGTGAAAGAAACGCAGCAGCGTGCGCGCGGGGAACTGCAGCATCTTGGCCGGCGGCGTGGACCACACGGCGCTGCTCATGGGCACGAGGTAATTGGTGAGGAAGTCGGTGCCGTAATTCCGCGCGCGCACGTAGTCGGCGAGGGTTTGCGAATCGATAGCCGAGTCTTCAAGCGCGGCGACGGCCTCGCGGTTGAAGCGGTCGATCTGCAGAAGCATCCGGTAGAACGACGGACGCAGGAGATTGCGGCGCTGGCAGAAGAGGTGGTTGAGCGAGGAGCCGCAGAATTCGAGGCCGGTGTCCTCGTGGCGGACGCTGAACGACATGTCGGTCTTCTTCACCGGCACCTTCAGCTCGGCGAAGAGGCGCGTGAGCTGCGGGTAGGTCTCGTAGTTGAAAACCATGAAGCCGGTGTCGACCGGCACCGGGCGGCCGGTGCCGAGTTCGGGCACGGTGACGGTGTGGGTGTGGCCGCCGATGCGGTTGTCCTGCTCGAAGAGCGTGATCGCGTCGTGACGGTGCAGGAAGTGGGCGCAGCCGAGTCCGGCGATCCCGCTGCCGATGATGGCGGTGCGGGGCATCTCAGGACTGGGAAATGGCGGAGTGCGGAAGACGGAGTGCGGAGGGCCGGTAGGCATCCCCGCTCACTGTCATTCTGAGCGTAGCGAAGAATCCAGCAACACATCCGCCGGCGGTAATCATTCTGGATTCTTCGCTACGCTCAGAATGACACGCTGGGTGAATTGAATGCATGTCCCAAACTACGTCCTGCCGGTGCGGGCGGATGCGTGTCCGAGTCGCGAGCAAGCTCGCTCCCACTGGGCGACGCTGAAAGAAAAGCCCCGTGGCGGAAAGGCGCGCGGGGCAGAACGTAGGGCCAGTCTTTGACTGGCCGCGGGGATTTGGAGGGAGGGTGCGAGCCGAACCGGGCCGGTCGGCTTGTCGGGCCGTAGCTTGGCGAAGGCTGAAGACCGGCCCTACTTCTGCGCGGTGCCCGGATGCTGGGTCTGCTCGGTGACGTCCTTGTGGATCGCGGGGCCGTCTTTTTTCTGAAGCTGTTCGGCGACGGCGGAGCTGCTCGCGGTGGCGAGGGCGATGGCGGCGGCGGTGGGGACGACCTTCTTGAGCGTGTTGATCTCCTCCTGCACGGAGGAAACGGAGAACTTGCGCACGGTGTCCTCGTGGGCGTTGCGGGCGGCCTCGTCGTAGATGGACTGCGGCACGGGCTTGAGGCCCCAGATGAAGCCGGTCCAGGAGAGGAGCTTCAGGCCGTAGTAGGTCGGGTCGATTTCCCACCAGTAGAAACCGTTGCGCGTGGACGACTGGTAGCGGTGGTGGTTGTTGTGCCAGCCCTCGCCGAGGCAAATGATGGCGAGGATGAAGCTGTTGCGGGAGTCGTCGGTGGTGTTGAACCGGCGCTTGCCCCAGAGGTGGGTGAAGGAATTGATCGAGGCGGTGCCGTGGAAGAGGGCGGTGGTGCTGATGAAAAAGCCCCAGACGAGGAGCTGAGCGCCGCTGGTGCCGAGGCCGGGAGCGTAGGCTTCGAGGACGTTGCCGAGCACGAACAGGCCGGTGGCGAAGAGGACCGGGACGACGATGTCGAAGCGGTTCAACCAGACGAGCTCGGGGTATTTGGCGAGGTCCTTGACCTTGGAGTAGTCGGTCGGGAAGTTGCGCTTGCTGGTGATCCAGCCGATATGCGACCAGAGGAAACCGTGAACGTGCGGCGAGTGGGCGTCTTCCTCCTGGTCGGAGTGCTGGTGGTGATGGCGGTGGTGGTACGCCCACCAGAGCGGACCGCGTTGGACCGTGGTGCCGGTCCAGAGGGCGAGCAGGAATTGTCCGGAGCGGGATGTGCTGTAGGTCTTGTGCGAGAAGTAGCGGTGGAAGATACCGGTGACGGCGAACATTCGCAGCACGTAGAGAGCGACAGCCGTCCAGACAGCGAACCAGCTCCAACCCACCCAAATCACGCCGAGGCAGCCGAGATGGAGGATGATGAACGGAATGCAGCGGACCAGATTGACGCCATCGGGCTGCGCGCGGATGGCTTCAGGGGATTCGACCGAGTAATCGGAATCGACCCATTGAACAAGGGAGGAGAAGAAACGACTCATGAGAGCAGGTGAAGGGCGGCACAAAATGTGTCCCGCCAAGGCAGAGCAAGCCGAGTTTCTCGGCGCACCGCTGGAGTGATGGAAACGCAGGAAGCCGTGGGCTTTCTGCAACGTGAATTCACGCCGCCAAGCGGTCGGAGTGATCCGATTTGCGATTAGCCTCAGACCGACCCTGCGGACGCAGAGGCTCGCCCTTGCCGGTCTCGGTGTGCGAGCCCGTCGGGTCCGCCTCGGTGGCGACGAGGAGGGAGATGAGACTGAGGGTGATGATGGCGGCGAGCATGGTTTGGTGTCCTTCGGCGCCGGGTCAGAGCGCGTCGGGGGAGAATTTGTTCCTGTTACGTCATCCGAACCCGGCTGGATTCAGGGAAGTTACAGAATCCCGACAGCTTGGTCAGGGCTGCAGGGTCGGGGAACAAGAAGCAGATTCCCGGCCTTTACAAGTCGGGCGCGTGCGAAAGCCGTGCTAGAAATTTCACGCGCTGGCTGGATTAGCCGCGCTAAGAACCCTCAGAAGCCGAAGGCTTTGGACGCAAAAACCACTAAAGTTGCTGAGGGTCCGCACCTGTTTGGCTTAGTTCAGGAAATCCTTTTGACCGTGCCGATTGGCGGCCCAGTTTCGAGGCGTGAACGACGCCCCGCTCCCTTCGGATGCACTCGAGCCTGTCGCGCCCGGATTGGTTTACTCCAAGTTTGAGAGCGAGCTGCAGGTCCGGCCGGACGACATCGACATGTATCAGCACGTGCACAGCAGCCGCTACATGGACTACGTGCTCGCCGCCCGCTTCGACCAGATGGAGCGATGCTACGGCATGCCGATGGCGGAGTTTCAGAAGCTCGGCTACGGGTGGGTGATCGCGTCCACGCAGATGAATTTCCGGCGTCCGCTCCTGCTGGGTGACCGCATGACGGTGCGCTGCTGGATCGAGAAATTCACGTCCATCGGCCTGCGCCTCCAGTTCGAGATCGAGCGGCGGCCCGACGGCAAGCGGAGCTGCGACGGTTGGTTCGACTACGTGATGATCTCGGTCGAAACGGGCCGGCCGGCGCGCATTCCCGAGCCGATCCGCCTGAAATACTCGATCTGAACGCCGGCTGTGCGGAGCGGTTAAAACGCTCCCGCGAAACGTTTTCCCTGCTTGCCGCAAAAAATACCCTTGCCACAGGGTCCGGCTTCGGCGTTCTTCGTGGCCTCGTTAGAGACAGCGTTGGATGACAGGATCTGGTGAGTCGTTGGCTGAGCGTTTGGCTTAAGTGATGATTTCGAAACCCAAGTTGGGAACGGACTGGCAGATGGCGACGGATCTACGAATTATCACATGAGCAACTCCAAACTCTACGTTGGAAACCTCTCCTTCAAGACCACCGATGACGAGCTCCGCTCCTACTTCGGCCAGTTCGGCACCGTGACCGACACCTACGTCGCCATGGACAAGATGACCGGCCGCCCTCGCGGCTTCGCGTTCGTCACCATGGGCACCCCCGAGGAGGCCAAGCTGGCCATCGAGAAGACCAATGGCGTCGATCTCGGCGGTCGCGCCCTCCAGGTCAATGAGGCCCGTCCGAAGGAAGATCGTCCGGCTGGCGGCGGCTTCGGCGGCGGCGGCGGTCGTGGCGGCTTCGGCGGCGAGCGCCGTGGTGGCT
>JAUPWC010000306.1 GCA_030916665.1 Verrucomicrobiota bacterium | reverse complement strand
TAGTCGTTGGGTGGTGGACGTCAGGACTGTTATCAGGCGTGGAGAAAGTAGGCGATGATTGCGATACATGTCACAAAGAACGCGACAGCGAGGAGGAAAAGACCATCGCTGGTGTGGCGCGTGTCGTCACTGAATCGCTCCGTAGCGAGCGGCTCGAATTTCCTTTCGTCGGGTGGCGTGAGTGAAGCCTTCAAGTCGGGCAGGTGCCGATTGAGGTTGATGTATGGAGGCGAGGTGTCGGGGCGTAGGTTCATGGCGTGATGATCATGGGATTAGTGAATAACTGCGTTGCAGGCGGCGAGAATGACTTCGTGCGGCGTCCCGCTTGAGAATGACGCGCTCCAGTCTGGGTATCGTTTGTCAGGACCGGCAAGAATCGTGATCAAGGGCACACCATCTTGACAGCGGAAAACCAAATGCCCGCGATGCCCAGGAGCGAGAAACACAAGATCGTTCGCGCTGGCGATAGAGACGCCTTTACTCGTGCGTTCATGGGCGATGGTGGCACCGATGTATTTCCAGCCTGCGAGCTTGTCGTCATGGGCATCGATTTCCTTCGCGCCGTATTTGAGTGATGCAAGATAGACAGGCCAAACGTCGTCGGCCTCCAGTTCGCGCCTGAGTTCCCAGCAGCCTCGGCAGGAGTCGCCACGCGTCGCAACCGCGACTTCGCCGCATCCTTCGCACATCGTTAATGGTGCGGGCGCAAAACTGTAATCATCATCGAGGCTCATTTCGCCTCCTTTCTGGCGAGGTAGCTATGGATCAAGCGATTCAGCAACGAGGAAGCGCTTTCGCCATCCTTCGCAGCATGAACACGAAAGGCTTTGTGCGCCTCCGCTGAAATTTTGGTTCCGACGTATTTGGGTTTCATGGGTCACCAATCCTCGCGGCGTTTTCCCATTCGTCAAAATATTATTTTATTTTTTGCGTTTTTTATTTCCGTGCTACTGTGCTGGCCTATGAGCACCACAAACGAACGACCAACACCGGAGACGGACGCAAAAGTAAAAGATGGCCATCGTGTTCCGCATAGAGCTTTTGACGAACAGGATTACCCGACCTGTGTTCCTATTGACTTCGCCCGCAGACTCGAACGCGAGCGTGACGAGGCAGTCGCATACGCTGAGAGATGCAAGCAGGGATGTATCAGTCTGAGCCACGCCATTGACCGCATCGACTACGCTTGCGGGGAGCCAAACGAAATGGGCGTCTCTGAATACTGCGTGCATCAAAACGACGAGGCTGTTGTCGCGCGGGTCAAGGGGATGCTGCGGAAGATGATCGATCTTGAGGAACACGTCGCAAAGCTGAAGTTGGAGCGCTCGGAACTTTGGGTGGAAATCGCAGCGGCAAAGCACGGCGATTCTGGCCACCTCCGCGCCATCGAGGCGCACCTTGACCGACTCCTCGCCATCGCTGCAAAGCGGACGCCGGGGGAGTGGGATGCATCTGGTTCGGGGGGTGAGGTTATTGGCAATAATGAGTATGGATTCATCTCAAAAGAGGAGGTGTGTTGTTCTCCAAAACGAAATCAATTCTGGCCTGAAAACGCCACATTCATCGCCCTATGCGCCAACAACGCCGAGGCCGGATGGCGGAGCACGAAGGCTGCGATTGCGGATTGGTTGAGCCTCTACAATTCGACAGAAGGGTACGCAGACGGCGCGCCAGATGCATCTGCGCACGATAAACTGTGCAACGAGGTTGCATCGATTTGCCGGATCAACCTGCGACACATCCTCGCCGAGTGGCCCCTCGAAACCCTAAAGCCATGACCGCCCGCGATCTAGCCCGCAAACTCTACGAGGACGGCAAGGGATACAAGCGAATCGCTCGCTTGCTGAAGCTCAGCCGTAACACGGTCAGAAGCTGGCGGAGGCGAAGCGGATGGAATCGCCACGCACCCCCTATTGCGCCTGAGATTGCACCCCCTGCCGGACACTGGATGCAGTCGCTATTTTTCGAGTGCGCCCACTTTGTCACCAACGGCAAAGCGGCGTGCTCGGCCAAAGTCACCGATGGCATGCCGTGGCACGAATCAACGGGCCTCAAGCATTGCCGCAGGTGCATGCATGCAGTAGAAAACGCCAACCAAACACCAAACGAACCACATGAAAACGATTGAAGAACTTGCCAAACTCGGAGCCGTCGCCGCCTTTAGCGAACTGCAAAAAACTCAGCAAGAATCAAACTGTACCGACAAGCCAGCCCGCGAAGCCTTCGCCCGTGCTGTCCGTGACGCCGTGCTGGCCGATCAACCAGCCGCAGACGTGCCGACGTGGCGACCGATTGCCGAGTTGCCAGATGATGAGCGGGAGTATGTCTATTGGGATGGCGACGAGATGTCTTGGCATGGCAACCCACAGGAGAAGGTTGACGCAACCCACTTCATCGCGCCCCCGCCGAAGCCTGACCCGTTCGAGGCGTGGTGGAAGGCGTCTGGATATGTGGCCGAAAAAGAAACGGCACGCCAGTCATGGAACGCAGCACTGGAGGCGAAGGCATGACCGACTATGAGAAAATCAAAAACCAGTTCAACGCCTCGACAGAATGCCGATACGGTCAGCGGCCAGTCCTCGACTACGAGCCGGGATGCCTGTTCATCGAATGCGCCCAGGGTGACAAGTGCAGGTGCCGCCTCAACGATGGCGATGGAGGCTCAACGACCGCGTTCCTTATCAGGTGGCGGGAGAGGTTTGCGGCGAAGTGATTACGGCAGCGGCTCCCGCTTGTTCCGCCGGGGCAGGGATTTCCGAGATGCGCTTGTCGATCTCCACCTTGACGCAGGCAGCGGGGATTTGCTGAGAGTGCGCAACGCAGTCGGCATAGGCGTCGATCAGGGCGCGGAGTTCGTTCTTCTGTTGGTCGGTCATAGGGATACTAGTTGCGGACAGCAGCGAGTGCGGCGTCAATGGCTGTTTGCTGTTTCTCCTCTGGCGCAGCAAGAATCTCGTCGGCGACGGGGATCAGCGCTTCACGGCGAGCGACTTGATACGCGGCGACGAGTGCAGGGGTTGGCTCGTCGATGGCAGTGCGCTGGAAGAACTCGGTGAGCGTGATGGGCGGTTGGCCTGAGCCAGAGTTGAAGTGGTTAAGGCGATGGTTCCACGCAGGTAGGGCGGTGTCTGGGATGGTGAGGGTGATGTTCATGAGACTATGAGATTGCTGTGATGATGCCGTTGACGACGGTGATAGATGTAACTGCCCCAGGACCGAAATTGGCTCCAGCGACGCCGCCGACTTGGTAGCCTGCGGCGTCAAGTGTGGCGCGTCCACTGCCACCGTTGGAGATTCTCGCGACGGTATCACTGGTGCGCGCAAATCCAAGAACTGGCGTGCCACTATAAGAACTTCCGTCATTGATGAGGTATTGGCTGGCGGACTGCATGCGGAATCCGTCAGCGCGCAATTTGGTGACATAGTTGGCTTCAGCGTTGAACAGGAGTCCGTTACCTCCATGGTTTGCGATGCATTGTGTGTTTAGCCCGAAGTCGCCAAACTGGACTGAGTTGCCAACCCACAGATCACCACCTGCTTCGCACCAGAGCTTCCGGGTTCCGTCGGTCTGAAACGAGAATAGATTCCCAGCAAACCCACTCGGAGCATTCACTCCAAGCATCGTGCCGCTCGTGCTCCAGCCCGTGCTTGTCGCCCCGGCTGTCTCGATATTCACCAACGGCTTCGTCGTCGTCGCCGAGCCTCCAGTGAACGGCGTGCCCGAGAGCAGCAAGGACGAGGTGGACGCAGCGCCGTTGGTGGAGTTGATGATTGCCCCGGTCATCGTGCCGCCAGCTTTAGGGAGTAGCACCGTGGAGAGCGCCGTTTTAATCTCCAAGTAGGTCGCCACCGAGTTCTTCGCGGCTCCCGTTCCTGAGATGTCTTCACAGGGAAACAGGTCGCCATCCGCCAATGCGGTCCACGTTCCAATAGCAGAAAATGCTGATGCTTTAGTG
>JAUPWC010000305.1 GCA_030916665.1 Verrucomicrobiota bacterium | reverse complement strand
TTTCCCAGACCTGGACCTCGCCCGAGGCGGTCAGGCCGTGCAGCACCGGTGGAACCAATCCCAGGACCACCACACCGATGAGCGGGCGTAAGAACCGGTGAAGCATGCCGACTTGTCAGTCGCGGCCGACGCTGCGGCAAGACTGCAATTGGGCCTTGCCCGTCAAACATGTGAACAACCGGGGGGCAACCGGAAGGGCCCAAGTTATTCACCGGCGTGCAGGCCGGCTTATGAGGCGGACCGGGTGAATAAGATGGGAGGAAGAAACCCTTTCCTTTGGCCGGGAGCGGCGCATGTTTTTCACTGTTCCTTGATAGAACAGTCGCAGCGCGGCGGCATGAAAAACCCGCCGAGAGCGCGACTGGGATAATCCCGGGCAACCGGGGAAAGGAGGGCGTTAATTGGTGACGTCCTCCCCTCAGCGGCGCGAGCCGCAGGCAGGCAAATATCACCAGTTCCTCTGGACGGCGTCGCAGCCGATCCAGTTATGCGACAAAGGAGCTGTGCGACGAGGCGCGACATCAGAAACCGCGTCCGAGTCGAGTCAGGTCCAAGGCCAGTTTCGGGCCTTGCACCGATGCAGTTACCCAGAGGGTTGTGGTTGCTACTGTATGACCAGGACGCAGCGCAGTGTTCCGGTGGGTCCACCCCACCAAAAGGCCCGGCCCGCAAGGCGGGGCGCGAAACGGGCGAAGCACGACGGGGAGCGGGCGAGTCTGGCAAAGCTCGCAAAACCTCCTTCTTGGGGCGGCGCGAAAACCGCGTCACCCAACTGCAAATCGAAAGCAACCTGAGAGTTAAGAGGTCAGACCCGTCACACGGGGCCAACGCCCGGCCAAAAGCCGGGGCCGTCCCCGTGGCAAGGTGTTGGCGCGAAATGCCCTGTTGCAGGCGTGCCAATACCCGTCCGGCGAGCGAGTCATCGGCAGATGACGCCGAACCGGGCGCAGAGGCCTCACTCGATAAATTCCGGTGCGGAAACGGCCGGAACGGTCCCGCTATGAGACCGAAAGCTGCGCCTGCCGCGCAGAGTGGCGTCGGGGAGCACACGGCCCGCGAAAGCGAGGCGCCCAACGTTGTGCGACTGGGAAAGAGCGCGTGGCGAGCGCCCACCCCCAAAATTCGGCCCGGTCACCGCAAGGTGGCCGGGCCGTTTTGCTTTTATAGAGACTCCTTTTCAGCGCGCCGGGCCGGCGTGTGATACCCGGAACCTGCGGCTTTACCCCTGCCCGGCGCGCTGACTGTTCTCCACCCCGACCGCGGGACAATTCAGTCGTGGTGGAGCCCGCGCTCCAGCCATCGCGGAGCTTATGGCTCGCAGGCCGCGCGGGCTGGATCGACAACCTGCGCGGAGCGCTGCTTCGACCACGCGGAATACTCCGCCTGCGGCCGGGCCGTTGACAGCCCGCCGGCAAACGGCCACCTACAGGGTGCCCATGATCAAGGATCTCGTCGCCTGGCTCATCCGTCTCATCTGCGGAGTGCGGGTCATTCCCCGGGAGGCGCTGCCGGAAGGACCGGCGGTGTATTTTGCCAACCACTCGAGCCATCTGGATTTCGCGACAATCTGGGCCGCCTTCCCCTCCTCCGTGCGCGCCCGCCTGCGGCCCGTGGCCGGCCGTGATTACTGGGAGAAGACCGCGCGTCGGCGGCGCATCGCCTGCGGTTTCTTCAACGCCGTGCTGATCGAACGGAAAAACGTCACCGTGGCGACCAACCCGCTCGCGTCGATGCTGGCCGCCCTCGAAGCCGGCGATTCGTTGATCGTCTTTCCCGAGGGCACACGCAGCGCCGACGGACAGGTCCACGAATTCAAATCCGGCCTCTACCATCTCGCCCGTTCCCGTCCGGGAGTCGTGCTCGTGCCGGTCTATCTCCAAAATCTCAGCCGCATCCTCCCCAAGGGCGAAAGCTTGCCCGTGCCGTTGCTCGGCAGCCTGAGCTTCGGCGCCGCCATGCAACTCGGAGCCGATGAGGCGAAAGGCGACTTCCTCCAACGCGCCCGCGCCGCAGTCCAGCAACTCGCCGCCTGATTTCCCATGTCCCTCGATCACGAACTGCTCTGGCTGCTCGGCGGTATTGTCAGCCTGCTGACCTTGTCCTCGGCCGTCACCTTCTTCCTCAAGCGCCGGCCCGGCGGTCCCAACAAAGTCGTCGCCAACCTCGACGCCCGCGTGAAGGCGTGGTGGGTCATGGTCGCCGTCTTCGGCGTCTCCCTGACCGTCGGCCGGCTCGGCTCGGTGATTCTGTTCGGCCTGCTGTCGTTTTTTGCGCTGCGGGAGTTCATCACCCTGACCCCGACGCGGCCCGGCGACCATCGCACGCTCTTCTGGGCGTTCTTCATCATCACGCCGCTGCAATACTACCTGGTTGCGATGGAGTGGTATGGGCTCTTCTCGATCCTGATTCCCGTTTACGCCTTCATCTTCGTGCCGACGCGAAGCGCGCTGGCCGGCGACAGCGAACGCTTCCTCGAACGCACGGCCAAGATCCAGTGGGCGCTCATGGTCTGCGTTTATTGCGTGAGCCATGTGCCCGCGCTGCTCACGCTGCGCATCCCCGGCTACGAGGGCCAAAACGCC
>JAUPWC010000304.1 GCA_030916665.1 Verrucomicrobiota bacterium | reverse complement strand
TTCGCGACACTCTGAGCCGGTCGGCCAGTGTGGGCAGCGTGCTGGCGCGCGCCAGACCTGACCGGAGCGTGCGCCAGCGCACTGCCCACCGTGCAGAACGCGACCGAGAATCCGGTTGAACCCCCCGCCCGACCCCGGCCATATCCGGTCGCGATGACGCGACTGTTACCGCTTTTCCTCCTCGCCCTGCTGCTCGCGGGCTGCACGTCCTACCAGACTCAGCCCGGTTCCGCGCCCAAGCTCGAAGGCAAGCAGCGGTTCTTCGTCGTCGCCAACAGCAACGACAGCCGCGGCCTCCACCACCGCATCGTGGCCTCGCTTCGCGCCCGCGGGCTCACCGCCGACTCGGGCCCGCGCACGATGCTGCCCGACGACACCCAGGCCGCCATCACTTATCAGGACTATTGGGCCTGGGATTTCGGCGAGCGCCTCGTGCATCTGCAGATTTCCGTCCACGAACAGGGTTCGCCCCAGCCCGTCGCCGCAGCCACCTATAGCGCCAAGATCCCCGGACGTCAGACCACCGCGGAGATCGTCGATGAGCTGGTCGGACGGCTGGTGCCGGCCGTCCGTCGCTGATTGCGACTAGGTTCAGGAGTTTGCGTCCCAAGCGCCTGAGGGGGAAACTCCGCAGCTAGGCCGGTGGCAACGTGATGGCCGACGGGATGATTCTGGTAAAGGCACTCTACGGTTCCCCCGTGGCCTTTCCGAAGGAGTGAATGTAGGCGGGGTTCGGAGACCTCGCCCTACAGCCAAACGCAACTCAGGCAAACACCGCCGCCCGCTCCGCCGCCGAAAGTTCGCGCCAGTCACCCGGCTTGAGTTCGCCGAGCTCAAACCGCCCGATCCGCGCGCGCACCAGCCTCAGCGTGGGGTGACCGACGGCGGCCGTCATGCGTCGCACCTGCCGGTTCTTGCCCTCGGTGAGCTCCAGCGCGAGCCAGCTGTCGGGCACGGATTTCCTGACGCGAATCGGCGGGTCGCGCAGCGCGATCAAGGGCGCAGGTTCGAGCCGGCGCGCCGCACAGGGTTGCGTGCGATAACCGCCGATGGTGACCCCGCGCGCCAGTTGCTGCAGCGCCGCATCGTCTGGCACACCCTCGACCTGCACCCAGTATTCGCGCCGGTGGCCGGCCTCGGGATCGAGCAGGTGCGAGTTGAGCCCGGCCTCGTCGGACAACAGCAGCAGTCCTTCCGAATCCGCATCGAGCCGCCCGAGGGCATACACGCGGGCGGGCAGTTTGAAAGCGGCCAGCGTGCCCCAGCGCGAACCCGGCTCGGGCGTGAACTGCGACAGGATGCCGTAGGGCTTGTGAAAAGCGAGGAGCACGAGCGAAGTTATCCGTTATTGGTTATCAGTTGATCGGGGCGAACCCTCAAAATCCCGTTTGGATTTGTAGGGGCGTGGCCCGACCACGCCCGCGGGCGCGCACAAGGCGTGCCCCTCCACCACCCGTGCCAACTGGCTCAGCGCCGCAGCACGCCCCAGGTGAAGTTGGGGTTGCGGCCGTTGCGGATCGCGAGACGGATCCACATCAGCGCAAGCGGCTCGAGGCTGCGGGCCATGCCGAGGCCGCCGGTGTCCACCGGCTCGAAGCCGAGGTCCTTGGCCAGTTTCTCGACGATCTCCTTGGCCTCGTCGTCATCGCTGCAGTAAAACATCGCGGGCTTCACCTCGCCGTAACCCGGGTAGGCGGAGTTGGCGAAGTTCTCCCAGCCGTAGGTGTTGAAAGCCTTGGCCACGCGCGCGCCGTTCGCGAGCCGCGCCACCTCCTCGGCACCCGACGTGGACGAACCGAGCGTCAGACTGAGGCTGCCCTCGGCGTTCAGGAAAAGGGGGTTGGTCGCATCGATGATGATCTTGTCCTTCACATCGCCCATCGCGGCGACCACTTCGGTCACCGCCTGCCACGGCGTGGCGAGCACGACCACCTCGCCCGCGCGCACGGCATCGGGAATGATGGCCGAGCTGGCCGCTGCACCGATCTCGGCCAGCGGCGGCTGGGTCTTGCCAGCACCGGGATCGCGCACGCCGAAGATGATCGTGTGTCCCGCCTTCGCCCAGCTGCGTCCGAGCGCCCCACCCAGATTGCCCGCCCCGATGATCGCAATTTTCATGGTGGCCGCAGGTTGACGTTTTCGCGGGCTTTGGCAACCACACAGGCGCATTCGTGCGAGTCCCAGCCATGGCGCATCCCGAAATCATAACCTCCCTGCCCAAGCGCGCCGCCGAGCTGCGTGATCTGCTTGTCCGCTGGTGCAACCAGAACTCCGGCAGCTCCAGCCCCGCCGGTCTCACCGCCATGCTCAAGCTCCTGCAGGCCGAGTTCGGCCGGCTCGGCCCGGCCGACGCCGTCGCGCTCGAGGGCACCGCGGCCCAGGCGCTGCGCGTCCGCGTGCGTCCGGCGGCGCCGTTGCAGCTGTTCATCAGCGGCCACTACGACACGGTCTATGACGCCGACCACCCTTTCCAGACCTGCACCCTGCTCTCGCCGGAGAAACTCCGCGGTCCGGGCACCTCCGACATGAAGGGCGGCTTGGTCGTGATGCTCGCCGCCCTGCAGGCTTTCGAGAAAACCCCGCACGCGGCGCGCCTAGGTTACGAAATTCTGCTCGGTCCCGACGAAGAAACCGGCTCGCAGGGCACCGCGCCGCTGCTGGAGGAGGCGGCGAAACGCCACCGTTTCGCCCTCGTGTTCGAGCCCGCCCGGGCCAACGGCGACCTCGTCAAGTCGCGCAAGGGCACCGGCATTTTCACCCTCACCTGCCACGGTCGCGCCGCGCACGCCGGCCGCGCCCCCGAGGCCGGTCGCAACGCCATCCTCGCCCTCTGCGACATCCTGCCGCGGGTCGAGGCGCTCACGCGCGAACTGCCCGGCGTGATGGTGAACATCGGCTCCATCCGCGGCGGCGGCGCGGCCAACATCGTGCCCGACCGCGCCGAGGCCGTCATCAACGCCCGCGTCACCGCGCGCGGCGACGACGGCGTTTTCCTGCGCCGCCTGCACGAGATCTGCGCCCCGTGGCATGCCCGCGAAGGCTACCGGCTGGAGATCGGCGGCGGCTTCAACCGCGGCCCCAAGGTCGAGACGCCGGCCGAGACCGCGCTGTTCAATGAGTGGCGCAAGGGGGCGCGCGAACTCGGGGTGGATTTCGACTGGCAGCACGTGGGCGGCGGCTCGGACGGCAACATCCTCTCCGCCGCGGGCCTGCCCAACCTCGACGGCCTCGGCTGCGTGGGCGACCACCTGCACAGCCCCGAGGAATTCTGCCACCTGCCGAGCCTCACGCAGCGCGCCCAGATCGCCGCCCTCTTCCTGCATCGCGTCGCCGCCGGCGAGATCGCGCTGCCGGCGAAGTAGAATCGGGAGGCCGGAGTCGGGAGAAAGGAGACCGGTTCAATCCGCGCTGGCCGTCATCCCGGACTTGGAAGCCTCTCGGTTCGTGCCGATGCCGACCTTCTGCCTCGATCCTTCGCCCGGCTCAGGATGACGGTGGTGCAAGTTGGCCCAACCTCCGGCCGCCAGCCTCCGCTCTCCGGCCTCCCACGCGACTCCGCCGCGCTAATGCGCGGCGTGGCAGAAGTCGTCGTCGATATGGCGCAACCGGCGGGCGAGGTCGCGCGCGATGTTCAGCATCACGATCCCGTATTGGTCCGGCCGCTGCCGGTAGAGCTTGTAGAAATCCACGCCCCGCAGCGTGCTGACCTGCGTCGGTTCCAAGGCGATGACGCTCGCCGAGCGCGCCACACTCTCCACGAGGCTCATTTCGCCGAAGAAATCCCCCGGACCGAACTCCGCCAGCCGCACCGCCGGTTCCTTCATGACGCGCACCCGGCCCGAGCGCACGAAATAGACCCGGTCACCCGGCGCGCCCTCGCGCACGATGACGTCTCCGGTCGGGTGCATCTCCTCCACCGCGAGCGCCTGCAGGAATTGCGCAGCCTCCTCGTCCAATCCCGCCATGACGGGCAGGCGCCGGATAAAATTGTCGGTCGGAGCGGACATGGGGTGCGTCACCTGCCGTGGAGTGAGCGGAAGTTACCCCGGCCCCTCCCGAAAAGCAACGTTCGTCCCCCACTTCACAATCACAGTCCCGACGGCACGACGTGGAAAAACACCGCCGCCCAGTGGCAGATGCTCCCGGCCAGCACAAACAGGTGCCAGATCGCATGGTGATACGGCAGCCGCTTCCAGAGATAAAAGGCCGCCCCGCCCGTGTAGCAGAGTCCGCCGACCACGAGCAGTTTCATGCCGTCCGCGGACAACGCCGCCATCAGGGGCTTGATCGCGATCATCACGAGCCAGCCCATCGCGAGATAGATCAGGGTCGAGACCACGCGGAAGCGT
>JAUPWC010000303.1 GCA_030916665.1 Verrucomicrobiota bacterium | reverse complement strand
GTGAAATCGTCGGCGAGGCCGATGAGCCGCACCGGCCGCACGGGACGTTTGCCCATGAGCGCCTCCAGCACGACCTCGTCGCCGATGCGGGCGCCGAGCACCTGCGCGAGCTTGGCGGAAACGATGAGGCCTTCGCCGGCCGGCGTGATCTCGCGGCCGTCGTGGTCCACGGCGCGGCTGTGCAGCGAGCCGGCGTCGAGGCTGCGCAGCCCGATCTGGCGGTCCCGGCCCTGAAAGTGGATGCGCACGGCAGTGGAGCGCATCGGCTCGGCGTGCATCACACCGGGCAGCCGCGCCAGTTCGTGGAGCGTGCGGATGGTGGCCGGTTCGGAGAAGCCGAGGTTGAGGTCCTGCCGCTGCACGACGTCCCATTGCTGGTCGAGGATGTTGGCGATGCCGGCCTTGAGCGTGTTGGGCAGGATGAGCAGCGCGGTCGCCAGCGACAGGCCCGCGACGGTGAACAGCGCCTGCACGGGCCGGCGCTCGAGGTTGCGGACGGCGATGCGGAACGAGTGCGAGAACCAGCGGCCGAGCCCGAGGCGCTCGATGAACGACTGACGGAAATTCGCCGGCGGCTCAGGGCGCATGGCCTCGGCGGGCGGGAGCTTGGCGGCCTTGCGCACGGAGCCGAGCACCCCGGCGATGACGGCGGCGATCCCGACGCCGAAGGCGATGGCAACGGCGCGTTGGTCCACGCGGAAGGCAAGTTCGGGGAAGCGGAAGAACAAATCGTAGAGCCCGACCATCCAGCGGCCGAGGAACATCCCCGCGATGCCGCCGAGGACCGTGCCCCCGGCGCCGATGACGGCGGCGAACTTGAGGTAGTGGCCCGTGATCTGGCCGTTGCTGAAACCGAAGGCCTTGAGGATGGCGATCTGCTCCCGTTGCAGCGCGAGCAGGCGCGAGAGCACGGCGTTGGTCATGAACGCCGCCACGCCGAGGAAGATCGTGGGGAAGCCGATGGAGAGGATCGTGAGCACGCGGATCTCGTCGGTCACGCGGATGTGCGACGGATGGTCCTTGCGGCTGTGGGTGCCGGCGCCGCCCCAGGGCTTGAGGAGTTCGTCGGCCGCGGCGATCACCGGTGCCGGGTCGGCGCCGGGGGCGAGTTTCAGCGAGAAGTGGTTGAATGCGCCATAAAGGTCCCACGCGGTGGCGACCTCCTTGTAGGGCATCCAGAAGATGCCGTAGGTGCGGTTGTCGGGCAGGGCGGCGCCGGGGCGCGACTCGAAAATGTATTCGGGCGACAACACGATGCCGGCGACGCGGAAGTCCTGCCGCCGGCCGTTCATGATGAGCGCGAGCGTATCGCCGGGGTTGAGGTGGTTGGCCTCGGCGAAGGCCTCACCCACGAGCAGTTCCCGCCGCGAGCCGGGCGTGAGCCAGCGTCCGCGGCGCAGGAAGAGGCGGTTGAGCTCGGGCTCGCCGAAGTCGGGGAGCGAACGCACGAGGCCGCTGGCGGGCTCGTCGAGGCCGGGCAGGTCGAGCGTGACCTGGCCGGCGATGTCGGTCTGTACGCCGGCCACGCCGGGGATCGCGGCGAGGCGATCGGCGATGTAGTTGGGCGCGCGCTTGAGCGAGCCGAAGACGTCGGCGAAGCGATTGTGCTCGTAGTAGTCCGCGCGCGTGCCGTCGAGCGACGCGATCAGGCTGCGCGTGGTGATCATCATCGCCAGCCCGCAGGCCATCACGATCGCCACCGCGGCGACCTGGCCCTTGAGGCGGGTGAGGTCGCGGAGCAGCTTGCGGTCGAGGTGGGCGATCATGGTCGGGAATCGTTCTCGTTCTCTTAATCTTTCTCGTAATCCTGGCTTGGTCGGTGGAGAGAACGGGAGAACGATTAAGAGAACGAGAAAGAGAACGATTGGTCACCACCGCAGGGTGGCCGGCTCAGCTCGTTGCGTGTTGCGGTGCTCGGACAGCACCTTGCCGTCCATGAAGCGGATGACGCGGTCGGCCATGTCGGCCATGACGGCGTTGTGGGTGATGACGACGGTGAGCGTGCCGAGCTCGCGGTTCACAC
This sequence comes from Verrucomicrobiota bacterium, assembly GCA_030916665.1. Taxonomy (GTDB): domain Bacteria; phylum Verrucomicrobiota; class Verrucomicrobiia; order Opitutales; family Opitutaceae; genus Lacunisphaera. The sequence goes on along the minus strand of JAUPWC010000303.1, from coordinate 8,525 downwards.
GCTGCAGCGCCTCCAACACCACGATGCCGGTCTTCACGTCGAGGGCGCCGGTGGGCTCGTCGCAGAGGAGCACCTCGGGGCGCTTGGCGATGGCGCGGGCGATGGCCACGCGCTGCTGTTCGCCGCCGGAGAGCTGGGCGGGGAAATGGTCGAGCCGCGCGCCGAGGCCGACCATCTCCAGCGCGGCCTCGGGCTCGAGCGGCTTGTCGGCGATCTCGGTGATGAGGCCGACGTTTTCGCGGGCGGTCAGGCTCGGGATGAGATTGTAGAACTGGAAAATGAAGCCGACCGACCGGCGCCGGTAGAGCGTGAGCTGTTCCTCGGTCGCGTGGGCGAGGTCGGTGTCGCGGTAGCGCAGCGTGCCTGCCGTCGGGAGGTCGAGGCCGCCAAGCTGGTTGAGAAGGGTGGTCTTGCCCGAGCCCGACGGACCGAGCAGCACCACGAACTCACCGGCGTCAAGATCGAGATCCACGCCGGCCAGCGCGCGCACCTGCGCCGTGCCCTCGCCGTAGATCTTGGTCAGGCCCCGCACATGGAAGATCGGACGTCCGCCGGAGGCGGCCGTCGCGCGGGAATCGGAGGCGGGGGCGGGATTCACGGCGGGGAAGAAGCGCCCAAGCTAGGCAGGGGAGGAGAGGGTGCAACCTCCGTAAACTCCGGAAGCGGGACTATCAGTCCTGCGGTTGGGGGCCATCGCGGGAGTTTATCGGGCGATCTGAAGCTGTAGCGGCTGTGGTCTGTGACCGCCGGACTCGGGACGGCGCTCATGGAGCGCCGCTACAAGAGGCCTCGCGGAGCTCAACCCGCCACTGGAGCCGGGGCGCCTCTGCCGCAAACAGGGATTGTCCTCCGTCGCGCGCGCCCTTGTGCTCGCGGGCATGAATCGGACCGACCGGCTGGTGGCGATGGTGTTGTTCCTGCAGGGCAGGCGCGTGGTGCGCGCCTCGGAGCTGGCGGAGCATTTCGAGGTGACGGAACGCACGGTCTACCGCGACATCTCCGCGCTGGGCGAGGCGGGCGTGCCGATCGCGGGCGAGGCCGGCGTGGGCTACAGCCTGATGAAGGGCTACCAGCTGCCGCCCGTGATGTTCACGGCCGAGGAGGCGAGCGCGCTCTTCGTGGGCGGCGAAATGGTGAAGCAGTTCACCGACGCCTCGCTGCACGGGCCGATGGCCTCGGCGCTCGACAAGCTTCGCGCCGTGCTGCCGCGCGACCGGCAGGACCACGTGGAGAAACTCGTCAGCCGCACGATCGTGCGCGGGCGGGTGACGCGCAATTCCGGCGACGCCGCCAACCAACGCTGGATGGTCACCGTGCAACAGGCGGTGGTGCTGCGGCGGGTGCTGCGCATGGCCTACCGCGGGCTGGAGCGTGAGGAGGAGACGCAGCGCGACGTCGATCCGCTCGGCGTGGTGTTCTACGGCGGCGGCTGGTATCTGGTGGCGTGGTGCCGCCTGCGGAAGGGGCTGCGGCATTTTCGCGTGGACCGCATCCAGCGGCTCGAGCTGCTGCCGGTGACGTTCAACCCGCCGGAGGATTTTTCGCTGGCCGAACACATGGAGCGTTCGGACGCCGAGGGGCAGAGCGAGCCCGTGCGGATCTGGTTCCACCAGCACGCGCAGGAGCGCGCCCAACGCGAGAGCTACGCCACGCTCATCGAGGAGAAGCGGCGCGACGGCGGAGCGGAGTTCACGCTGTATTCGTATTCGCTCGAGTGGACCGCACACTGGCTGCTGTCGTTTGGCGATCGCGCCGAGGCCGTGGCACCGCCGCGCCTGCGCGAACTGGTGCGCCTCGGCGCGCAGAAGATCGCGGCGAAGCACGGGTGAGAGTCCCCGATCCTTTGCCACGGATTTCACGTATGGCCACGGATGTAACCATATCCTCGATGCGAGTCATTCTGAGCGTAGCGAAGAATCCAGGGATAGGTTCGATTGCGGGCGTGCTGCTGGATCCTTCGCTGCGCTCAGGATGACAGGGAAGGTGCTTTTCAGTGAGGTGATATAGAATCGTTTTCAGGCTCCTGACATAGGGCTGTCAGGCCGGGGTGGTAGGATGGGCGAAATCCTCGACCCCCATGATCAAAATCTCCGAAATCGCTTACACCGCTTATCCCGTCACCGACATGCCGCGCGCCCGCGCGTTCTACGAGGGGCTGCTCGGCCTCAAGACCGCCATGGTCTTCGATCACGAGGGCAAACAATGGATCGAATACGAGATCGGCGGCGGCACGTTGGGCATCTCCAACATGTCGGCCGACAAGTGGAAACCTTCGCCCGCCGGTCCGTCCATCGCGTTGGAGGTGGTGGATTTCGCCGCGGCCATCGCCGTGCTGCGCGGCGGGAACACGAAGTTCACCATCGAGCCGATGGACACTGGCGTCTGCGAGATGGCCATCGTCGCCGATCCCGACGGCAACTCCCTCATCATTCACCGCCGCAAGGCTGCGCCCTGAACCCGGCCGGCCCAACCCCACCATGCAAAACCGCCTCCTCACCCTGACTCTCACCGCGCCGTGTGCGACGGCTTTCAACTTTCTCGCCGACATCGAGAACCTGCCCGCTTGGACCGGCGGTCTCTGTGAATGGGTGGAGCTCCACCGCGAGGGCTGGTGGGCCTACACCGCCCTCGGCGAACTCGCCGTCGAAACCAAGGTGGACGACATCGCCGGCGAGATCGACCTCTGCCTGCGGCATGTGTCGGGTTGGCAGGCCGTCATCCCGCTGCGCGTGCGCTCCGACGGCGACGGTGGCGCGATCGTCCGCGCCGCGTGCCGCCAGCCGGTCGGTCTGTCCGACGACGATTACGAGCGTCTCGTCGAGTCGCTGCTCAACGGCTTGCGCGATCTCGCCGTGCAGTTCCACCCGGAGCCTGTGGCGGCGTGAATTTTGCAGGGCGGGATTTCCGAATCCCGCCCCCGGCAGGGCTCGCGGTCTCAATGAGGCGCCCGTCAACCGGGTTTGGTTCGAGGCGTGGGGGTGAGTCGCGGCGTGCGACTTCCGATTTCACCCCCGGCTGCGCCAGCGCCACCAGCCGGCGAGAAGGCTGCCGATGACGGAGTGGAAGACGCTGGAGATGGCGCAGGGGACGGCGGTGAGCGGGTCGGCGAAATGCTTGCGCGCGAGGGCGACGCCGAGGCCGGAGTTCTGCATGCCGACCTCGATCGAGACGGTGCGAGCAACCGTCTCGTCGAAGCGCAGCACCCGCGCCACGACGTAGCCGAGCAGGAAGCCGCCGGCGTGCAGTCCGAACACCGCGCCGAGCAGCCGCCACGCGGCGCTTTTCACGGCGGCGGCGCTGCCGCCGATAATGCTGGCGCAGATCAGCGCGATGACGACGACCGAGACGAGCGGCAGGCTGAGCTGCACGCGTTGCACGAGGCGCGGGGCGAAACGGTTCACCAGCACGCCGATCACGACGGGCGCCACGACGATCTGGACGGTGGATTGGAACATGCCCCACGCGTCCACTTCCACGAGCGTGCCCGCGAGCCACGAGGTCAGCAGCGGCGTCATCGCCACCGCGGCGAAGGTCGAGCACATCGTCATCACCACCGACAGGGCGACGTTGGCGCGGGCGAGGTAGGTGACGACATTCGAGGCCGTGCCGCCGGGGCAGCAGGCCACAAGGATGAGGCCGACGGCGTAGGGCGTGTCCAAAGCAAACACCTTGCCGAGGCTCCAGCCGAGGAAGGGCATGATGGTGAACTGGCCCACAAAGCCGAGCGCCACGGCCCGGGGCATCCGGCCGATGCCGCGGAAGTCGTCGAAGGTCAGCGTCAGCCCCATGCCGAGCATGATGACGGCGAGGCCCCAGGTGATCCATGGGCCGCTGAACCAGGTGAACCACGCGGGCTGGAACAGGGCGACGGCGCTCAAGGCCACGACCCAGACGGGGAAGGCGTTCGTGAGCAGGGGTAGCAAACGCGACATGGCCGGCGAGTGAGACGCGCGCAGACAGGGGAGGCGAGTGCGGAGTGTGGCATGAAGGGGAGGAGGAAAGGTGGTTAAACGCGGAGGACGCAAAAATCGCGAAGGAGAGCTGAGCGTCATCGCATGACGGGACACGGTTCGCGGGTAGGGGCCGATCTCCGAGCGGCCCGGCGAGAAGGGGTGAATCTTGCCGGCTCGCCCGGAGGTCGAGCCCTACCCGCATCTCCCATTGAAAATCGTGCTACCGGCCCGAGGGCGGGCCGGCTCCAAAAACATCGGTGACTTGGGCACGTTGGAACAACCCGACTGGAAAATTGAAACGCTTGAGATTATAGTGGCTGCGTATCCCCCTCCTGCGATGAATGCGAAGCGTGTCATGGTTGTCCTCGCCCTGGGGGCGGCTGCTTTGTTGCCGGTGGCCACCGCGCAGCCGGTGCTGGAGCCGATCGGCGTGGAAGTGACCGTTGAGCCGCAGATCCCGGCGCGGTTGCGGCTGGAAGGCCTGCGTGACGGGAAGGTCACTTTTGCCGTGGACGTGGACGCCGAGGGCAAGCTCGACGACTGGATCGTGATCGAGGCTTCGCACAGCGAGCTGGTTGCGCCGTGCACCGAGGCGATCAAGCGGTGGCGCTTCACGCCCGCGCGTTACGACTCGGCGCGGGTGCCCGCACGGACGCGCTTCACGCTCAACATCAGCCAGACCGGCGCGGTGGTCAGCCGCACGAGCGTGGAGATGATCAACGAGTTCATGGAAAATCTCGCGGGGCGGACGCCCGACTACCGCATCAGCCGGGCCGACGAACTGGACCGTCCGCTCGTGGCGCTGACGCGCGTGAGCCCGCTCTACGGGCGCGAAGCCGAGCGGTCGGGTGTGGGCGGCCGCGTGACGGTTTATTTTTTCGTGGATGAACGCGGGCATGTGCGCCTGCCCGCGGTGCCGGCCGAGACGCATCCCTACCTGTCGGGCATCGCGGTGCGCGCCATGCGCGAATGGAAGTTCACGCCGCCCACGCGTGAAGGCCGGCCGGTGGCGGTGGAGGCGATGCAGGCGTTTGACTTCGGCGGGGCGGGGAAGTGAGGGGGAAATGGAGGGGCGTGGCTTGACCACGCCCGAAATTGACCGCGCAGATTCCGCGGGCGCGCACGAGTCGCGCCCCTACGACGGCCTCGCGGGAGCTCGGCCCTCCGGGGAACGCGTTCAGAAAAATTCGCGACCGCATGAAGGGATGCGGGGCGCGGCGGTTTTATGCCGGCGAATCCCCATTCATCATGAAAACGCCCCGACTGCTTTCCCTCGTCGCGCTGCTGGCCGCCGCGCTTCCGGCTTCCGCCCAATTTGAATCCGCCCGGCTGCATCCCGACAACGTGATGCCGGCCTATCCGCCCTCGCTGCAGACCGCCGGCATCACCCGCGGCTACGCGATCGCGGCCGTGAGCATCGACACGGAGGGGAAGGTGCAGGACACGATGATCCTCGCGCATACCAACGCGCGCCTGGCCGAGGTGACGCGCAAGGCGCTCGGCGAGTGGCGCTTCATCCCGGCGCGGCTCGACGGCACGCCGGTGCCGGTGCAGACCGAACTCAAGATCGAGTTCAGCCTCGAGGGGGCGGTGATCACGAGCAACCTGCTCAACCATTTTTTCTTCGACCACATGGAAGGGGCCGGCGATATGGCGTTGAACACGGCGATGTGCCCGGCCCGCCGCCTTGACCGGCCGCCGCAACTGGTGGCGGGCGATGCGCCGCGCTACGCGGAAGGAGCGAAGAAGGACGGCGTGCGCGGCCGGGTGCAGGTCCACTTCTACATCGACGAGCGCGGTGAGGTGCGGTTCGCGTGCGCCGAGCCGGCCGGCCATCCCTACCTGCTGGAGCAGGCGGTGCAGGCCGTGCGGCGTTGGAAGTTCGATCCGCCGACCAGCCGCGGGCGGCCCGTGATGGTCGCCGCGGTGCAGGAGTTCGATTTCGGCGACGGGAACAGGTAGGTCCGCCGCCGCAGTGTGCCAAGTGCCCGGACGCCGGCCTGCTTAGCGGGCCGGCGTTCCCCGTTTGGCCCCGATGGCGGGGCGGGAGCACCGGACCCGGCGTGAATTGCACTTTGCCAGACGGCGCGTCCCATCGGCAACCGGTGCGTAGCCCAAAGAAAATCGCATCCGCGCAGTCGCCATCATTGCGGCGCGGCCGGCCGCCACCCTGCGGGTTGCGGTGCTGCGGCCGCCGCCGCTCCCACAGCTCGTCCGGCAATCGCTATCCCAGCATTTTGTTTCCCATCCCCCATCCTTGGCTGTTCCGGTCTATAAACCACGGCGCCCTTTACCGGATAGGGTTTTAGCTGATGTTCGCAGCCGGCGCTTCAGTTCTCCCAGCGGGAGCCGATTCAGGGGAGTGATGACCAACACCTCACCTCAAGTTGCCCCCGCGGCGCCGACTGCGGTCGGGCTGGATGTGCTGTTCGTGGACGACGACCAGGACATTGCCGACCTGATGACGGCCTTTCTCCGCCGGTCCGGTTACAAGGCCGAGAGCGCCACCAACGGACAGGCCGCGCTCAAAAGTCTGCGCGGCCGGGAAGTGACGGTGATCGTGACCGACATCCTGATGCCCGAGGTGGATGGCTACGAACTGATCATGAAGATCAAGCAGATGCCCCGGCGGCCGACCATCATCGCGACCTCCGGCAACGCCTCCAGCATCGGCATGGATTTTCTCAAGTCGGCCCGCCAGCTGGGCGCCGACCGCGTGCTGCCCAAGCCCTACCTGCCCACGACTTTGCTCACACAGGTGCGGGAAATTCTGGGTCCGCGCACGCCGCCGCCGCCCGACGAGGCCTAACCGGTCCCAGCTTTGCGCCGATGAGGGGGTGTTCGCGCCGGCGCGCCCTGCAGTCGTGACCACGCGCCCAATCGCCGCCCTTTTGCCGGCGCCGTGACGATCCTGCCCGACAGGCAACCGCCACACGCCGCCGGTCCGGGGCGAGCGCCGGGGGGCTCAGGCCAAGAAATGGCTTGGTTTGGCCGGCTCGGGTTCTACGTTGGGCCGTTCCCATGCCCGCGCTCCTCACTCTGCTCGACGTCACGCTGCACTTCGGCGGCCCCGCCATCCTGGAAAAAGTCAACTTCCAGGTCGATCCGGGTGAGCGCATCTGCCTCATCGGCCGCAACGGTGCCGGCAAGTCCACGCTGATGAAGGTCATCGTGGGCGAGATGAAACCCGACACTGGGGATGTCTTCCGTCCGGCCAACGCCGTTTACCGCCGCCTCACGCAGGAGGTGCCGAGCGACCTCACCGGCAGCGTGCATGACATCGTGACCTCCGGCCTGCGACCCAACGACGATCACCACGAGGAGGACTGGGAGCGCGACGTGCGCGTCGAGGATCTCATCGCCGCCACCGGGCTGAAGCCCGACCAGGAGTTCTCGGCGCTCTCCGGCGGCCTGAAGCGCCGCGCGCTGCTGGCGCGCGCGCTGGCCGGGCAGCCCGACCTGCTGCTGCTCGACGAGCCGACCAACCACCTCGACCTCGAGTCCATCCTCTGGCTCGAGGAGTTTCTGCTGGAAAAGAAGCCCACGCTGCTCTTCATCACGCATGACCGCGCCTTTCTGCGCCGCATCTCCACGCGCATCGTCGAGCTCGACCGCGGCCGGCTGGCCGGCTGGGCCTGCGACTACGACACCTACCTCGTGCGCAAGCAGGAGGTGCTGGAGGCCGAGGAGCGGCAGCGCGCGCTCTTCGACAAGAAGCTCGCGCAGGAGGAGGAGTGGATCCGCCGCGGCGTGAAGGCCCAGCGCTCGCGCGCCACCGCCCGCATCAACGCCCTCAAGGAAATGCGTGCCCAGGCCCGCGCCCGCCGCGACCGCACCGGCACGGCCACCATCAAGCTCTCCGAGGCCGACCGCTCCGGCGTGAAGGTGATCGAGGCGGAGAACGTGAGCTATGCCTACACGGAGGGCGGCGTGCCGGTCATCCGCGATTTCTCCACCGTGATCCGGCGCGGCGAGAAGATCGGCATCCTCGGGCCCAACGGCGCGGGCAAGACCACGCTCATCAAGCTCCTGCTCGGCCAGCTGCAGCCGACAGCCGGCAGCCTCAAGCACGGCACGAACATGGAGATCGTCTATTTCGACCAGCTCCGCGCGCAGATCGACGACAACCGGACCGTGGCCGACAACATCGCCAACGGCAACCCGACCGTGACGATCGACGGCCGCTCGAAGAACGTGATTTCCTACCTGCAGGATTTCCTCTTCGAACCGACCCGCGCCCGCACGCCCGCGAAGGTGTTGTCGGGCGGCGAGCGCAACCGCCTGCTGCTGGCGCGCCTCTTCACCAAACCGGCCAACGTGCTCGTGCTCGACGAGCCGACCAACGACCTCGACGCCGAGACGCTCGACCTGCTGGAGGACCTGCTCGTGGAGTTCCAGGGCACGCTGCTGCTGGTGAGCCACGATCGCGAGTTCCTCGACGAAGTGGTCACGAGCACGCTGGTGTTCGAGGGCGACGGCCGGCTCGGCGACTACGCCGGCGGCTACACCGACTGGATGCAGGACAAGGCCAAGCAGGCGGCGCGCGCCTCCGCGGTAGCCGGGGTCGCTGAC
>JAUPWC010000302.1 GCA_030916665.1 Verrucomicrobiota bacterium | reverse complement strand
TTCTGCTGCTCGACCTTCTTTTGCGCGGACTCGATGGAGTAGTTGAGCCACTTGTGCTCCAGCTCCTCGCCCTCCTGCATGGAGCCCTCCATGATCTTGGAGGCCAGGTTGCCCTGAAGGAAGAGGCGCATGAGGTCGTCCTCGAGCGAGAGGAAGAACTTGGTCTGGCCCGGGTCGCCCTGGCGTGAGCAGCGGCCGCGCAGCTGGCGGTCGATGCGGCGCGACTCATGGCGCTCGGTGCCGACGACGAACAGGCCGCCCAGTTCGCGCACGCCCTCGCCGAGTTTGATGTCGGTGCCGCGGCCGGCCATGTTGGTGGCGATGGTGACGGAGCCGCGCTGGCCGGCCCGGGCCACGATCTCGGCCTCCTGCTGGTGGAACTTGGCGTTGAGCACAGTGTGGATGACGCCCGCGCGCTTCAGCATGCGGCTGAGCACCTCGGACTGCTCGACGGTGACGGTGCCGACGAGCACGGGCTGGCCGCGCTGGTTGGCCTCCTGGATCTGCTTCACGACCGCGTTGTATTTGTCGCGACGGGTCTTGAAGATCGAGTCGTTCTGGTCGATGCGGATGCAGGGCTTGTTGGTCGGGATCTGCGTGACCGCGAGGCGGTAGATCTCGTTGAACTCGGTGGCCTCGGTCTCGGCGGTGCCGGTCATGCCCGCGAGCTTCTCATACATGCGGAAGTAATTCTGGATCGTGACCGTGGCGTAGGTGCGGGTCTCGCGCTCGATGGTGACGTTTTCCTTGGCCTCGACGGCCTGGTGCAGGCCGTCGGACCAGCGGCGGCCGGCCATGATGCGGCCGGTGTTCTCGTCCACGATGACGACCTTGCCCTCCTGCACGACGTATTCGACGTCGCGCTCGTAGATCGAATAGGCGCGGAGCAGTTGCGAGAGGGCGTGGATGTCCTCGGAGACGACCTCGTAACGGGACTGGGCGTCGCGCTTGGCCTGCTCCTTTTCCTCGGGGGTCTTGGTGGCATCCTTCTCGATCTCGATGAAGATCGTGGCGAGGTCGGGCAGCACGAAGGCGTCGGGATCGTCGGGGCGGAGCTTTTTGCGGCCGGGTTCGGTGAGGTCGGCCTGATGGTTCTTCTCGTCGATACTGAAGAAGAGTTCCTCCTTCAGCTTGTAGAGCTCGGACTTGTTGAAGTCGGAGTGCATCTCGACGTCGGTCTTGTCGAGGAGCTTGCGCCATTCCGGATTTTCCTGAACGCGCAGGAGCTGCTTGTTCTTGGGCATGCCCAGCTTGACCTGAAGCAGCTTGAGCGCGGCGGCCTGGCGGTCCTCGGCGGTGGCGTCGGGCTTCTCGAGGATGTCGGAGGCCTCCTTCACGAGCTTGTTGATGAGCCGGAGCTGGTCGGCAACGAGGCGCTCGACGCCGGGCTTGAGGCGGGTGAAAGGCTGCTCGCGCTCAATGGGCGCCGGGCCGGAGATGATCAGCGGCGTGCGCGCCTCGTCCACGAGGATCGAGTCGATCTCGTCCACGATGCAGTAGAAGTGGTCGCGCTGCACCTGGTTCTCCTTGCGCGTGGCCATGCCGTTGTCGCGCAGGTAGTCGAAGCCGAACTCCGAGGCCGTGCCGTAGGTGATGTCGCGACCATACATCTCGCGCCGCTGCTCGGAGTGCATCTGCTGCTGGATGCAGCCGACGCTGAGGCCGAGGAAACTGTAGAGGTGCCCCATCCACTCGGAGTCACGGCGGGCAAGGTAGTCGTTGACCGTGACCAGCTGGGCGTTCTTGCCCGTGAGCGCGTTGAGGTAAAGCGGCAGCGTGGCGACGAGGGTCTTGCCCTCGCCGGTGGCCATCTCGGCGATGCGCCCCTCGTGCAGCGTGATGCCGCCGATGAGCTGGACGTCAAAATGCACCATGTCCCAGGCGAGTTCGTGGTCGCACACGACAACCTTGCGGCCGCAGAGGCGGCGGGCGGCGTTCTTCGCGGCGGCGAAAGCCTCGGGCAAAATCTGATCGAGGGTTTCACCCTGCTTGAGGCGCGCGCGGAACTCATCGGTCTTGGCGCGCAACTGCTCGTCGGTCAGCTTCTGATACTGTAGCTCAAACTCGTTGATGCGGGCGACGATGGGCCGGCACTTCTCGATGTATTTGCGGTGATGCCTGCCGGCGAATTTCTTGAGAATAAAACTGAGCATGGGAAGGGACAGATGAAAGCGTCCGGGGTAGGCTTGGCAAATGGCAAATCCACCGGGCTGACGCGCACAACCCGTTGGAAACCAGAGGATGTGAGAAATTTCTTCATGGTTTGCACGGGGCCTGCTATTTTCGGTCATACCCTCCATGTCCTCCCGCAAGCTCGCCTCCTCCCCCTTTGCCGACCTGCCCGAACCCTTCCGAAAATACGAGGTCGGCAACTATTTTGACGAGATGCTGCAGGCCGACGGACGGGTGCGGCCGCACTACCGGCACTTCCTGAAACATTTCGCCGAAGTCGGCCCCGAGGAATTTGCGGCCAAACGCAGCGCGGTGGATCTGGCGTTCCTGCGGCAGGGCGTGACCTTCAACGTCTATGGCGACTCGCAGGGCACGGAGCGCATCTTCCCCTTCGACCTCGTGCCGCGCATCATCCCCGCCCGCGAGTGGGAGCACCTCGAGGCCGGCCTCGTGCAACGCATCACCGCGCTGAACCTCTTCCTCCACGACATCTACCACGAGCAGAACATCATCAAGGACGGCACCATCCCCGCCCACTACGTGATGTCGGCGAAGCATTTCCGCCGCGAGTTCATGAACGTGCAGGTGCCGCGCGACATCTACATCCACATCTGCGGCACCGACATCATCCGCGACGACAAGGGCCAATACCTCGTGCTCGAGGACAACGCCCGCTGCCCTTCCGGCGTCAGCTACGTGCTGGAGAACCGCCGTGCGCTCAAGCGCACCTTCCCCGAGATCTTCGAAGCCGGCGGCGTGCGCCCCGTGGAGAACTACTCGCAGGAACTTCTCAAGGTCCTCCAGCACACCGCCCCGACCGGTGTCGCCGATCCCACCTGCGTGCTCCTCACGCCCGGCGCCTACAACTCCGCCTACTTCGAGCACACCTACCTCGCCCGCCAGATGGGCATCGAGATCGTCGAGGGCCGCGACCTCGTGGTGCGCGACCA